>CAYZFU010000065.1:0-14924 GCA_964477725.1 uncultured Halopseudomonas sp. | reverse complement strand
GCTCGTGGTGGCGATCATCGCCCTGCTCGTGCTGGGTCCGGAGCGTTTGCCCGGAGCTGTCCGCACTGCAGGCTTGACCATTGGCCGAATCAAGCGTGGCTTCGCCGACGTGCGCAACCAGGTCGAGCGCGAGCTTGGCACGGATGAGCTGCGCCAGCAGCTGCACAACGAGCGCATCATGGCCGAGCTGGCCAAAAAGGATAAGGAAGTCGACTCGCCCGCCGCAGCCTCTACCGCTCGGCCTGCCTCGAATGTGAAACGTCCCGGTAACCAAACTGACACAGGCAGCTCGCAGACTACCGCGACCAGCGCTGCCGCGGTTCCAGCCGAAGCAGCCCCATCCAGCAAGCTGCCCGACGATGAACCAGACACGACCCATGAGCGATAAGCGCAACAGCCAGCCAGGCGAAGACATGCCCCTGGTAGCCCACCTGACCGAGCTGCGTTCGCGGTTGTTACGCATCGTCGTGGTGTGGATGGTGATCTTCGCTGGCCTGTTCTACTTCGCCAACGACCTGTACACCTTCATCTCCGAGCCGCTGCGTGCCTATATGCCCGAAGGCACGAGCATGATCGCTACGGACGTCGCGTCACCCTTCCTGACTCCGTTCAAGCTGGCCCTGGTCAGCGCGCTGTTTCTGGCCATGCCGTTCGTGCTGCACCAGCTGTGGGGTTTCATCGCTCCCGGTCTGTACAAGCACGAAAAACGCCTCGCCGTTCCGTTGCTCGCCTCTAGCATTGTGCTGTTCTATTCCGGCATGGCCTTCGCCTACTTCGTGGTGTTCCCGCTGGTGTTCGGATTTTTCACCAGTACCGCGCCGGCAGGCGTCGCGGTGATGACCGATATCAATAAGTATCTGGATTTCGTACTCACGCTGTTCATGGCATTCGGTCTGTCGTTTGAAATCCCTGTTGCCACCGTGCTCCTGGTGCTGGCCGGCATCGTCGATGTAGCCAAGCTCAAGGAGATCCGCCCCTACGTGGTCGTCGGCTGCTTCGTGATCGGTATGATGCTGACACCGCCGGATGTGATTTCGCAGGCCCTCTTGGCTGTCCCCATGTGGCTGCTGTACGAGGTGGGCATCATGTTCAGCCAGATGGTCCGCCCGCGCAAAGATCAGGCGGAGCCGGAATCGACGATAGCGGACAAGCCGGAAGATCAACCGCCGGCATGAATCTCCTTCTGCTCGAAGCGGCGGATTTCGTCGCTGCTGACCGCGTTCGGCTGAGCGGCCGGCGTCTGCAGCATATGCTGGAGATACAAAGGGTCAGCGAAGGGGACTCACTGCGTGTCGGCCGGATTGGCGGCGACATGGGCACAGGCAAGGTCCTGTCCCTCAGCGATAGTCACGCAGAGCTGCAACTCACGCTCGACCAGCCACCCCCACCAAAACTGCCCGTCACGCTGCTACTGGCGATGCCGCGACCGAAAATGTTCCGTCGGATCATGCAGCACTGCGCCACGCTCGGCGTTCCGCGCATCGTCCTGCTCAACAGTTATCGGGTCGAAAAGAGCTACTGGCAGACGCCCTTTCTGGAGCCTGCTTCGCTGCACCAGAACCTGCTTCTGGGCCTGGAACAGGCGCGCGATACCATCCTGCCGCAGGTACTGATGGAAAAGCGCTTCAAGCCGTTTGTCGAAGATCGGCTACCAGCGCTCATCGCCAGCACCCAACCTCTTCTCGCCCACCCTGGTGAATACCCGCCGGCACCCAGGGCCAGCGAGGGGCCGGTCACGCTGGCGATCGGACCCGAAGGCGGCTGGATTCCCTACGAGGTGGAAAAGTTGGTGGAAGCGGGATTCCAGCCAGTACAGCTTGGCGAGCGCATTCTACGGGTCGAGACCGCCGTCACTTCGTTGATCGGTCGATTGTTTTAGAGCCTGGTTTGCCGTTGCGCGAGCCGTCAGATGCTCCGTCCTCGCGCCGGCTACCCTCGATCAAGCTCAGCCGATCAACAATCACTAGTTCAATTCTTCTACTGCTTCTGCAATTGCGCTGCGGCGCGCCCGCTCTTGTCGGCGGCTGGTGTCAAGTAAGCGCAGCCGTAGAGCACCTGATCGGCCCGTCGGCGCCGCTCACCCAGGCTCGCCACCGGGAACTAAACGATGCGCAACGAGATCATCTTGCATCAGGAGCCTTGCTTGATTACGGCTCGACGCAGCAAGTTCGGAGACGCATCGCCGCTTCAACCGATCATTACAGGGAGGAGTCTTCGTTGCACCTCAGTCGGACCCGCCGCTCGACTCTCCTCATTCCGCTGGCTTTTCTGGTGGTCTCTCTGATCGGCACGGGACTTCTTGCGCTTCCCGTGTCGACTGCCGAACCTGGCAGAGCGCCGTTGTTGACGGCGTTGTTTACGGCGGTCTCGGCCGTGTGCGTGACCGGACTGCTAGTGCAGGACACCGCCGCGTACTGGTCTTTCTTCGGGCAGGCGGTGATCCTGGTTCTGTTTCAGCTCGGCGGGCTGGGGATCATGAGTAGCGCCACCCTGCTTGGCCTGGTAGTCAAGAAACATCTGCAGCTCAGCAGCCGCCTGGTCGCGCAGCAGGAGACACAATCGCTCGGACTCGGCGACGTAGCCGGCATTCTCAAGCTCATCGTGCTGGTAACGCTGGCAGTAGAGATAGCGCTGGCGCTGCTTCTCAGCGCGCATTTGCATCTGGCCTATGACGAGCCTTTGCCAACAGCTATCTGGAACGGCGTCTTCCACGCGGTTTCGGCATTCAACAACGCCGGATTCTCTACCTATTCCGACAGTCTTATGCGTTTCGCCACCGATCCCGTTGTGTTGATGCCCATCATGCTGGCGTTGATCCTCGGCGGTCTCGGCTTCCCGGTCCTGTATGAGCTTCGCCCGGCACAGCGGCACAAACCTCGAACGGTTCATTTCAAGATCACCGTCTGGGGCTCGGCCTTCCTGCTAGCAGCCGGAACCCTGGCGATACTCGTCTACGAGTGGAATAACCTGGCCACCATGGGCGACCAGGGTCCCGGGCAGAAAGTGCTGTCGGCGCTGTTCCATTCGGCCACAGCCAGAACCGCAGGCTTCAATACTCTGGACGTCGGCCAGATGGAGCCGCAAACGCTGGCGGTGAACTACTGGCTGATGTTCATCGGCGGCGGCAGTGCTGGTACCGCTGGAGGCATCAAGATCACTACTTTTTTCCTGCTGTTTTTCTTCATCTGGGCCGAGATTCGCGGCGATACGGACACGGTCGCGTTTCGCCGGCGAATCGCTTATCCCCTGCAGCGTCAGGCGATGACGGTAGTGTCCCTCGGTTTTGCTACAGTCGGGATAGGCACCATCATTTTGCTGAGCATGACCCCATTCGAATTCGGTGAAGTGTTATTCGAAGCCATATCGGCCTTCGCCACGGTCGGGCTGTCGACAGGTATCACCCATCAGCTGCCGCCGTCAGGTCAGTTGGTGATCATCGCGCTGATGTTCATCGGAAGGGTAGGCACAACGACCTTCGCTGCGTCGCTGGCCTTGCGCAGCACCACCAGACATTATCGTTATCCAGAGGAGCGCCCAATCGTTGGCTAAGCGAACCCAGAAGAAATCGGAAACTGACGGTGTTGCCGTGCTCGGCCTGGGTCGCTTTGGGTCAGCCGTGGTCGAGTCGCTCGCCTCGCTAGGACACGAGGTGCTCGGAGTAGATATTGATGGCACCAAGGTTCAGCATTGGGCCGATCATCTTACCCAGGTCGCTCAAGCCGATTGCACCGACGTCGAAGCATTGCGTCAATTGGGAGTCGATCAGTTCCGGTATGTGGTGGTCAGCGTCAGTCGCGATCTCGAAGCCAGCGTTCTCACGGTACTGGCGCTGCAGGAACTGGAGATTGCCAATATCTGGGCCAGGGCCATGAGCAAGCGCCATGGACTGATTCTCGAGCGTACGGGTGCTCACCGCATCGTCTATCCCGAGACGTCCATGGGCGAACGCGTCGCGCATCTGGTGACGGGCAGGATGATCGACTTCATCAAGTTCGAGGACGGCTTCGCCATAGCTTCGACGGCGGCCCCGCAGCACTTGCACGACACGACACTGGCCGATGCGGACGTACACAAACGGTTCGGAATCAATATTATCGGGCTCAAACGGCACAAGGTGGAGTTCATCTACGCCAAGCCGGACACAGTGGTCCATGCCGACGACGTCCTCATCGTCGGCGGCCAGTCCGATCAAGTCAAAACCTTTGCCGCCTCGACCGGGGAGGATAGCTAGTCCTGCTGCCGGATGTCATCGCATAGCTGGTGCCAGCGACTCAAACCTGCAGAAGAAAAGTCATCATTGACCAGGTGCACCTGCATATCCGCGCCGAAGCGTCCGCTGGCGACGTGCGGGTGCGCCTGACGCGCCTGATCGAGCAGGTAGGCGAACAGCTGCTCGGCCTGCTGCGGTGGCGCAGCCGTGGAAAAACCGGGGCGCAATCCTTTGCGGGTGTCCGCCGCCAGGGTGAACTGAGATACCAGCAACAAGCCACCCTCGACATCCTTCAACGACGCGTTCATGCGTCCTTCGGCATCGTTGAACACACGATATTTCAGTAGCCGCTGCAATAGTTTGTCGGCGGCGGCTCGATCGTCTTCAGGTTCTACCCCAACCAGCACTAGCAAGCCTCGATCGATCGCCCCGACCACCTCACCCTGGACCTCAACTCGCGCGTGTGCCACGCGCTGGAGCAGCGCCTTCATTCACTCAGCCTGCGGGGCCAGGTCGAGCAGCTGGCGAGCCATGGTTTGCGTGGCGCGAACCAGCGCGTCGGCTATCCCCGGCTCGGAGGCGGCATGCCCGGCATCACGGATGATCTGCAACTCGCTCCCCGGCCAGCGCTGATGCAGCGCAAAGGCATTATCCAGCGGGCAGACCATATCGTAGCGCCCATGTACGATGATGCCCGGCAGGTGCTGGATCTTTTGCATATTTTCCAGGAGCTCGTGCGGATTGAGGAATGCCTTGTTGATGAAGTAATGGCACTCGATGCGGGCGATCGAGTAGGCCCGACGGGCATCGCTGAAGCGCTCGACGACCTGCGCGCTGGGGCGCAGGGTGGCGCAGCGGCCCTCCCATATCGACCAGCTTCTCGCGGCGTGCATGCGACAGATCTCGTCGTCGCCGGTCAGGCGCTTGTAATAGGCCGCGACCATGTCGCCGCGCTCCTGCTCGGGTATCAGCGACAGGTAATCCTCCCAGTAGTCCGGAAAGATGTGACTGGCGCCTTCCTGATAGAACCAGCGAATGTCCTGATCGCGACACAGGAAAATCCCGCGCAGAATCAGCCCGCGCACCCTGTGCGGGTAAGCCTGTGCGTAGGCCAGCGCCAGCGTCGAACCCCAGGACCCGCCGAACAGCACCCATTTGTCGATGCCCAGATGCTCACGCAGCGCCTCGAGATCCTCGATCAGATGCGCGGTGGTGTTGTTTTCCAGCGACGCATGCGGCGTGGAGCGCCCCGATCCGCGCTGATCGAACGTAATGATGCGATAGACCGATGGATCGAAAAAGCGGCGGCTCAATGCGTCGCACCCGGCCCCGGGTCCACCGTGAATGAACACTACGGGCAACCCGTCCCGCTGTCCGCTTTCATCGGCATAGAGTACGTGCGGGGCCTCGACAGCGAGTTCATGGCGAGCGAACGGTTTGATCTCCGGGTACAACAGCTGCATGGTCTGCTCCTGGGGTGGCGGCCTTGGAGGATAGCCGCCGATGTACGCGTATTGAGCCATCACATTACTGCCCGTGGCGGTGCCTGTCACGCGCGGGCATGCGGGAAGAAGCGCTCAGGCTGCAGCGAAGGGCGCCACGCCGATGATCACTTCGTGAAGCCACAGAGCAAAGGCCGCCCAGGCAACCACACCGGTGACCAGCACCGCCGCGTCACGCCTGACATATCCGCTGCGCACCACGCCAGCGAGCCGATCATGTCGCCGCAGAACGATGAACAGCGCTACGGCCCAGACCAGGAAACTTCCGAACAGCAGCAGGTCGGCCAGGGTGCCGTTAGCGATAAGGTGCGCTACCGCCCAGAGCTTCACGCCAAGCAGCATCGGATGGCCTACCCGCGCTTTGACATGCGAGCCTGGAACATAGGCCGCGACCAAGAGGATGAAAGCGGATAGCGTCAGCAGTGCGGCCAGATGGCGGGTCCATACCGGGGGCACCCACAACCAGGTAGGCACCAGTCGAGCCTGGCCGTAACCGTAGACGATCAAAGCCAGGCCGAGCACCGCGACCAGGGTGTACAAGCCCTTCCAGGCCAGCGGCCCGAGCCGCGCGATTATCTGCCGGCGCCAGTTTGGCACGAACAGACCGACCGAATGGATACCGAGAAACAACAGCAGCCCTGCGATCAATGCAAGCATATTCCCTTTCCCTGTTGGATCATCACGGCGCGGCGGTAAGCGCAGTTGCCTGCTCCCTCGCGCGGATGCTGCGATTATCATCACCCTGCAACAACAGTTCACCGTCCCGGTTGAGATCGAACCAGCCTATTTTTTCGAGACTTCGCAGAAAGCGCCGCTCCTGCTCGAGTATCTCCGGCGCGCAGGCTTTCATCGTCGTCAGCGCCTGCGAGAAGGTCAAGCCCTCTTCGCCAAGCTGGTATTCACCGGCGAAGTTGTTGCATGAACCCACGCCTACGAGCCGGTTGTCGCTACGGAGCTCGAAAGTAATCGCGGTCCGCTCGAGTATCTGCTCGCCATCGATCCGTTCGACCTGCCAAATCGCGCCCTGCAACAGCCGCAGCGGATCGCCGCCGCAGCCCGGCATCCGTCGGCCCCCTTGGTAAAACTCCACGCGGTGGGGATAGACCAGCCCACTGGAAGGGTCACGACAGGGCTCCTTACGAGATTCGAGCACCAGCGAGCCATCATCGCTGCGCACCGTGCGGTGACTGTTATCGGTGCCGCTGATGCAGTACGGGATGGGCTCGCCGCCTGGTTCGGGCTCTCCGACATGCAGCCCTTCGCGATCTAACCGTATGTCCCAGGCAGGATCATGGCCGAACGCCCGAAACGGCAGAGCGAGCCCGCCCGGCGACACGCAAAGCGGGTAAGCCCGGCCATGCAGGGTCAGTCTCGCCGTATCGCCCCGGGTCCAGAACGTAGTGTCCGGATCGCCCTCAGCCTGGTAGCGGGCGCCGGACGCGCTCGGTACCGGCAGCATCACGTGACGCTCGCCGAAGGCGTCCAGCAGCAAATCGTCTCCTGCATACCCGGCACTGATCTGCAGGCGACCGCACTCGAGAATACTCTTGAACGCGGCTCCACGACGGGGTAGCAGTAGCATCTCACCCACATCCAGCTGATCGACGCGGTGATTGATCGCCAAAGGTTCGGATAGCCATGCCGGTTTGTCCCGCTCGAATATGGTGGCTCGCAAAATATAAGCATTGGCGCGGCGCAGGGCTTGTGGGGGTATGTCGAGCTGGAAGCTGACCGGCACCTGTCGATCGATCAGATCGATACGTTGGCTGGCCAGGGTTCCGCTGCCATCGCTCTCCTGCGCGGCGGCATCACGCAGCTCGATGAGCGCGTGGCTCCCGGGCGCAAGCGCAATACGCGCGCGGTAGGTGAGACTGCCGGTGATGCTCTGCAGCATCGGCTCGCTGGCCCAGGTACCATCTTCAGCGAGCACAGAGCCGGGAGGCGGGACATCGCCCGGTTCGGAGCAGCCGGCCGACAACGCCAACAGCGCCAGCAGCGCGGCGCAGGACAGCATTTTCATTATTATTCTCCTCGGTCGTTTCCCTCAGACCGACGCTACCGTGAGCCGTTCACCACACCAAAGCGCTGGCGACGTTCAGAAGCTCGATCCTGGCTGCTCGAGAAAAGCCTGCTCAGCCGTGCTGGACGCTCGACCGAGTATGGCGTTGCGGTGCGGGTAACGACCGAAACGCAAAATGATGTCTCGATGCCGCTTCTCGAAGCGCAGGTTCTCTTCAAGTCCGGGTACATCGAATAATTGCATGGCCAACTGATGCATCGCCAGCGATTCACTGTGCATATACGGCATATAAAAGAACACCCGGCGCTGGCTTGGGAGCTGCAGGTCAGCACCAGCAGCGACTGCTTCCTGCGCCAGCACCAGCGCCATGCCATCCTGGGCGAAGGCCTGAGGCTGATCCCGCCAGATGTTGCGCGAGAACTGATCGAGAATGATGATTTCGGCCAGTCGCCCTTCCGGTCTACGCCGCCAGTACAACAACTCACCTTGCACAGCCTGCTTGTGCAGCGTGCCGAAGCGCCGGCGAATGCTGCTGTCCAGCTCGGCGTCCTTCTGCCACCACATGCGCGGTTCGATTTCTTCGAACCAGAACGAAAGCACCGCCTGGCAGGCGTCGGAAGTCTGCTCGTTCATGCTGCCTCCTTTGCGTTCGTCGCGTCGGCACCCTGGCGGTACGCTTGCGGTTGTACTCCGGCTATCATTCGCCGGCTCCTCTACCCTGTTCTGGGCAACCTGATGAAGACTCACCTGATCGCCACCGCGGATATCGACCGTACAGAGACCTGGCAACAGTTCCACAAGAAGCTGTGCGCGAGCTGCCGTGCTACCTGTTGCACGCTGCCGGTCGAGGTGCGCCTGGATGATCTTATCCGACTCGGCCTTGCCGATGAGTTCGAACGAGGCGAGCCATTGAAGTCAATATTCAAGCGGCTGGACAAGGCCGGCATCGCCGAGCGTTTCCACCAGAAAACCGGAATGTTTACCCTGCGCCGCATGGCTAACGGCGACTGCCAGTATCTGGATCGCGAAACTCGGCGCTGCACGGTATACGAACGGCGCCCCGATACCTGCCGCAATCATCCGCAAATTGGTCCAAGGCCAGGCTACTGCGCGTACCAGCCGCGCGCCTAGCTGGTCAGTCGCGCAATACCCTCAGCTCTTTGCACAGCATCCGCCTCACTTGCACCCGGCGCCGGACTCCAGCGGTCGGCGCCGCGCAACGAGATACACTTGCAGTCGATGAGGTTATCCCCACCGGTCGATGCCGATCGGGTCCCGCTCCTGCCCAATCCTCGATTGGTGCCGCTAGAGTAGACATGTTTCGGCGTATACACAGCTCCGCATCGCCCGCTTCAGGCGAAAACGAGCGATGCGGAGCGCTGTTGCAGACTCAGTGTTTCTTCTTTTCGGTCACTGCGCCGTAGATCACCAGGAGAATGATCGCGCCGATTACCGCGCCGATGAAACCTGCTCCCTCGCCTGCCTCGTAGAGACCCAGCGCCTGGCCGCCGTAGGTGGCCAGAATCGAACCGCCAATACCCAGCAGAATGGTCATGATCCAGCCCATGCTGTCGTTGCCGGGCTTGAGGAAACGTGCGATCAACCCGACCAGCAGGCCGATGATGATGGTGCCAATGATACCCATACAGTTCTTCTCCTGATCTGAACGCGAAAGCCGCGTACCCGTGTGACCGGACGAAAGGGATGCGGTTCGCCAGAGTGCGATCGCCGGACCAGCTACGATTGATAATCCTTATCATTAGTATTAAAGTCGCGCTAAAGTTCGCTTGACTTACGATAGGAGAATCGCTGTGTCCGTTCTACGTGCTCCGCTGGTAAAAGCGGGTTTCATGCTGACCTCGCTGGCAATCGTCATCCCCGCCCAGGCCGTAACGACCCTGGACAGCACCGTGGTTATCGGCGGCCGCGCGGCGACCACCATCAGCGACATTCCCGGTACAGCCTGGGTCATCGAGTCGGAGCAGCTCCACCAGCAGTTTCGCTCGGGAGTGACGCTGAAAGAAGCACTGAGCCAACTGGTTCCAGGTATGGACGTGGCATCACAGGGCCGCACCAACTACGGCCAGAATATGCGAGGCCGCGGTGTACTGGTCATGATCGACGGCGTATCGCTCAACAGCGCGCGCAACGTCAGTCGCCAGTTCGACAGCATCGATCCGTTCAACATCGAGCGCATAGAGGTATTGTCCGGCGCTAACGCAATCTACGGGGGTGGCGCTACCGGCGGGATCATCAACATCGTTACCAAGCGCGGCACCTCGGGTGATGCTCGCTACGAGCTCGAGGCCGGCGTGCGTAGCGGCTTCGAGGACAGCGACGATCGCGATATCCATGCTGGCGCCGCGGTGAGCGGCGGAGGCGAAAGCTGGGCCGGACGTCTGGCACTGGCGGGCATGGACAACGGCGGGTCGTATGACAGTGATGGCGAGCAGGTCATCTTCGACATCACCCAGACCGATCTGCAGTACAACCGCGCAATCGACCTGCTCGGCAGCCTGGATTTCAACCTCGCCAACGGACACGTTTTGCGTCTCAATGCGCAGCGTTATGACTCCGGATTCGAAGGCGACAAGGGCGTGTACTTCGGCCCCAACCTGGCCGCCCTGCAGCCACCTTTCCCGGACGTGGTGGAAATACGCGAGGGGTTCGAATCAGACCTTGAGCCGCGCACCGAGCGGACCGCGCTGAGCGCCAACTACTTCGTGCCGGGAGTCTTCGGTCACCAGCTCAACCTGCAGGCGTACTTTCGCGAGGAGAAACTCAATTTTCATCCCTTCCCCTACGTTTCCCAGAATTATTTTTCCGCCTCGGAGCAGGACACAACCCAGGCAGGCTTCAAGGCCGTCCTGAGTCGTAGCGTAGGCGACTTTGCCTTCAACTACGGCGTCGATTACGAGCGCGAGAAATTCGAGGCCGATCAGACCCTGTTCGATTTCCCGACCGCAGTGAACAGCGGCGGCCTGGTCCTCGACTCGACAGCCACAGTCGGACGCTATCCATCCTTCACCACCGATGGCATCGCTGCCTTTGCCCAGGCCGACTGGCGTGCCACGGATCGCCTGCTGCTTACCGCCGGCGTTCGTCAGCAACGCTACTATCTGGAGATCGATGATTTTGTCGATGCCAACGAGCAGGTTCGCCAGGCTCTAGGCGCGTCTTCCGGAGCCGACGCGATCCCCGGCGGCGAGAACGACTACGACACCACCCTGGTCAACCTCGGCGCAGTGTTCACTCTGCAACCGGGCAATCAATTGTGGGCGAACGTGTCGCAAGGCTACGAGATCCCAGACCCGGGCAAGTATTACGGTCGCGGCGTTTACGCTTACAACGGCACCTATCGCGAATTGCAGAACAGCATCAACGTTGACGAAGAACCGCTCAAGGCGATCAAGAGCAATCAGGTTGAACTCGGCTGGCGGATGTTCCGCGGCAATCTCGATACACAGGTGGCAGCTTATTACCTGTGGTCGGATGAAAGCCTGTCCTACAATTCGAGCAACCTGGCGGTCCAGGTCAACGATGACAAACGCCGCAATTATGGTGTGGAAGGTCAGCTCAATTACAGCCTGAACGATGCCTGGCGCGTCGGCACCAGCGCACATTACACGCGCGCGGAGCTGGAAAATGACGATGGTGACTGGGATAAGCAGGCGGTCACCCTGGCCAGCCCATCGAAGGTATCCGCTTACATCGGCTGGGAAAACGCCCAGAACGCCGTGCGTCTGCAGAGCATCACCAGCCTGGATCTTGAAGACGAGGCCGGCAACGAGCTGGATGGCTATACCACGCTGGATCTGCTGACCCGGCACCAGCTAGCAGTCGGCGAGCTCAACTTTGGCATCCAGAACCTGTTGAACCGCGACTACACGACCATCTGGGGTCAGCGCTCGCAACTGTTCTACTCCAGCTATGCGCCGGCCAACACCTTCGATTACCACGGACGCGGTACCACCTACAGCGTCAGCTACAACGTCGCTTTCTGACAGGCAAATCGTCAACCAGCCGCCCTATCGGGCGGCTTTTTCATACGGCGCCGATTGTCGGCGCCCCCATGCCTGGCTGACAGCCAACAACAGCAGCATCGCCGTGGACGCCAGCCAACCCCAGTGCAGCGCATCCGGCAGGGCCGGCATCGCCAAGACCGCGGCGAGACCGTAGCCCAGCGTATGCATGCTTTGCAGTTGACCGCTGCGTTTGCCGCGCGGCCCCTCGCCCACGTATGCCGCGGTGTAGCCGGGTGGCAGCCAGGCCGCACCGAAGGCCACCAGCAGCATGCCTGCAATCAGTCCTGCGAGGCTCGCCCCGAAGACGATCAAGGGCAACCCGCAAAGGATCAATACGATGCCCGGCCGCATCAGTCGCGAGGGTGTGGTCAGCGTCTTGAGCACCACCTGCGCGCACAGCATGCCGAGCGCAACAACGGTCAGCAACAGGCCCATCCAGCGACTGGCCTGCTCGGCGGAAAAGGCCAGCTCCAGCTGCAGATGCATGGGCAGCAGGTACGGGATCAGCGCCATCAGGCAGGCCAGGCCCAACGCCACACCGAGCCAGGCGCGCCGAGGGCGCCGGTCTCCCGCTTCGTTTACCGCGGGATGCGTGTTTGCCGCAGGCTCCGGCAGTGCCCAGACCATCGGTAACAGCAGCATAGCCATCACCACCGCACCCCACATTGGCCCGGTCCAGTGCAGAGGAAGCAGCAGCGAAGCCAACACCGGACCAACGATCCGTCCCACATTCAAAGACATACTGATATTGGCCAGCGCATGTACCTGACGCTCGGCTGGAGCCATGGCGACGGTCCACGCCTGCAGATTGGTCACCAAGCCGGCAGTAGAGGGGCCGTATATCACCCGAGCGGCGATAAGCCAGGCGAGCGCGCCGTATTGCTGCTGCGCGCCAATAGCCAGTACGGCATAGCTCAGAGCGTAGCCGAGCAGGCAGATGAGCAATGCCCGGCGGTAACCGTGACGGTCACCCCAGCTGCCCCAGAACGGGGCCGCTGGCATGAACATGATCGAGCCGAGTGCGATCAGCAACGTCCAGCCCCGCGCCGATACCGTTGTATTCATCACCAGCAGCGGAAGGCTGACCAGCAGCGCACTCTGCCCCAGGCCCACCAGCAGTGCCACCAGCCAGGACTGCATGCTGACCAACCTGTCCTTCATCGCAAAGACTCCATTTGGCATCACCGGGACATTAAATGATAATAGGTTTCATTATCTAGTTATGCAGAGCTCTCACAGACTGGGAATTGCGCCATGATTCGCCTGCTTGCCCTATTTGCCCTGCTGTTCGGGGCGCATGTTCATGCCGAAACCGTCTTCGTTCACGAGGCCGGAGAATTGCATTTCGACAGTCCGCCCCAGCGCATCGTCGCTTTGAACTGGGCGATGGCCGAAACCCTGCTCGGGCTGGATGTGTCGCCGATCGCTATCGCCGAACCGGAAGGTTATCGCACCTGGGTCAATCATCCGCCGTTGCCTGAAGGGGTAACCGGTGTCGGCAACCGGCGCGAGCCGAACCTGGAGGCTATCAGCCAGGCGCGGCCGGACCTGATTCTGGTCAGTGCTGATCTGCACAGCATGCTGCCGGCGTTCGAGGCCATCGCACCGACTGCGGTCTATACGCTTTTCAAGCCAGGGCAGGAACCTGCCCAGCGGGCAGCCGAAGTCGTGCGGCAGATCGCGACCGGCCTCGCCCGCGAAGACCAGGGCACGGCGCTCCTCGCCCGCGTCGCCGAGCAGCAGGCACGGAACGCCGAGCGGCTGCGCGCTGCTGGTCGTACTGACGCACCGGTCCTGTTGCTGAGCTTTCTGGATGAGCGGAGCCTGCGGGTGCATGGATCGAACGCACTCCTGTCCACTGCCCTGAAGGAACTCGGCTTGCGCAATGCCTGGGATGGCGAAACCAATTTCTGGGGCTTTGCCACTATCAATCTGGCGCAACTTGGCGAATATCCGAACGCGCATTTGGTGATAATCAAACCCACACCGCCGGGACTGCATGGAGCATTGGAGCAGAACCCCGTATGGCGGGCACTGCAGCCGGTCAAAGCCGGACGAGTCACCGAACTGCCGCCTGTGTGGACCTTCGGCAGCGTGCTGACCAAGGCGCGCATGGGCCAGGTACTGACCGAGGCCTGGCTTGATCAGTAATCCCTACGGCCCGCGACTGACTGGGTTCGGGGCGCTGGCGCTGGTCAGCCTGGCCGCCCTCGCTCTGAGTGTGCTGCAACTGGGCCAGCTGCTAGGCTGGCAAGCACTGCCCGAGCTACTCGATGCAGACAGCTTCAACCGGGTATTGGCGTGGCAGGCCTGGGCGCCGCGAACGCTGATGGCCATTCTGCTCGGGGCTGGCCTGGGTATCGCTGGCTGCCTGATGCAACAGGTGTTGCGCAACCCATTGGCCTCGCCAACCACGATGGGGACGGCCGCAGGCGCACAACTGGCTCTGACTGCTGTCATGCTATGGATGCCCTCGGCGCTGGAACAGGGCCGCACGCTTGTCGCCCTGGGCGGCGCCGTTCTGGCGACCTGTGTGGTATTGCTGCTGAGCATGAGAGACCGCCTGGCCCCGGTCAGCGTGGCCCTCTCGGGCATGCTGGTCACGCTTTACTGCGGCGCCCTGAGCCATGCACTGATGTTGCTTAATGAACAACGTCTGGCTGGCATGTTTCTCTGGGGGGCAGGCAATCTCGACCAATACGGCTGGCAGGGATTGGGCCGCCTCTGGCCGCTGATCGCCGCGTGCGCTGTGGTTGCCCTGGCTCTGCGTCGGCCCCTGGCAATGCTCGAGCTCGGCAGCGAAGGCGCCACGAGCCTGGGCGTACCCATACAGTGGATTCGCCTTGGCGCGCTCGGCGCCGCGGTGCTGATCACCGCGCTGGTGGTTGGCGAAGTCGGCCAGATCGGGTTCGTCGGCCTGGTCACGCCGTCACTGGTGCGTCTGCTTGGCCCGCGGACCTTCCTCGCGCGCCTGCTTTGGTGCATTCCGGTCGGTGCTGTGCTGCTGCTCACTGCAGACACCGCTGCGCAGCTGCTCACCCCCTGGTTCGGGGCAAGGCTCATCCCTACCGGGGCATTGACCGCGCTGATCGGCGCACCGGTACTGGTATGGCTGTTGCGCCGCCACAGCAGCGCTTTCGGTGCCAGCCGCGAGGGACTGCAGCCTG
>CAYZFU010000064.1:13664-15122 GCA_964477725.1 uncultured Halopseudomonas sp. | reverse complement strand
GCCTTCGTGTTCGTCCAGCCGCCGGATCGTCTTAGGCTCGTTGTTTAGAAAGGCGATCCCAGTTTCGGTCTGCAGCCATAGTCCATGGCTGTCGTTGTCGAGCAATTGATATGTGCTGATGAACAGGTAGCTGCCGTAAATGTGACGCGGGTTGACCTGATACTGGCTCTGCTGCCAGATATCGGCGGCTAGCTTCTTGTCGTCCCCGTCCAGCTTTTCGTCAATCCATTCGTCGGGGTTGCTCCAGTCGACATTGTTCTTCACGGTGCCGGCCTGGTTATGGATTGCCTTTATGAGGCCATAGACTTGTGATTTCCGGTAGCTCGGGAAGATTCTCAACAGTGCTGCGACTTCTGAGTAGGTCGGAAACAGTGGCGTCCGGACTATGCGCCGTTGGGAGTCAGTCATCGTTATACTCTTGGCGTGGTTACATCAGGCGCTGTACAGCACCTCTTCGAGTTCGTGGATGGCCTTGGTGTAGCCGGCCTTCCCACCGAATGCCTTGACCAATTCAAGTGGTGCGCCAATCTGGCTGAACGGATCCAACTGAAGGATCTTCATATCCTCTATATGCTCGATGCCGGTGTCAGCATATTTTTCCAGCAGCGCTTCCAGGACCTGCCTCGCAGCGCCTGAATATCTGGCGAAGTAGTCGCGTTTCTTCACCTGCTCGGCGCGCTCCTGGCGTGACAGCGCGGGCTGGTCAAAGGCGACGTGGCAAACCAGATCGAAAGGATCGAGTGGCTTACCCTGTTTTTTCTCGACTTCTTCAGCCAATGCTTCCCACATCACGCCCTGAGCAGCCATTTCGTCGATGATGGCTTTTTTCTGCTCTGCGCTGCTCCAACGGCGTAGAAAGTCATCCAGCGAGGCGAACTGTTTTTTTACGCAGGTGCGCGTGTAGTCGTGCAGCGACTCGGTAATCAATCGGCCATCCGGCCCGTAGTACTGCACCCGCTCGGCTATCACGGAGATGGGCACGCTATCGATGACGTATTTAATTCGCCGACCGCCTCCGTCTCCCTCCGGAAAGTCTAAGTCGTCTGGATTTCCGGGCTGCTCAGGATTCAGCCATTCTCCACCGTCGATGATTTCGTCTGGCGGCACGGGGGAGTCATCGCCACCCGGCGTGAATATCACTACGGGGTCACCATCAAACGCCGGGTCGGCAAACAGCTCGGTGGCCTTCTTGAAATCCATGATGGTGAACCAGTACTTGCCGAAGTCTTCATTGATGCGGGTACCGCGGCCGATGATCTGCTTGAACTCGGTCATCGACTTGATGTGCTGGTCGAGCACGATCAGTTTGCAAGTTTGGGCGTCAACGCCGGTGGTCATCAGTTTGCTAGTGGTGGCAATGACAGGGTAGCGGGCCTCGGGATCGATGAAGTTGTCCAACTCAGCTTTGCCTTCCTGGTCATCGCCAGTAATACGCATCACGTATTTGCGGTTTTCGGC
>CAYZFU010000064.1:10768-13620 GCA_964477725.1 uncultured Halopseudomonas sp. | reverse complement strand
GTCGCATGCGCTCGGCATGGTTGATGTCGTCGCAAAATACGATGGTTTTCTGAAAAGGGTCAGTCGCCTTAAGAAATTCGGTGACCTTCTGCGCGACCAGGTGTGTGCGGGCTTCAATGACCAGGGTGCGATCCATATCCTGCAGATTGTAGATTCGGTCTTCGATCAGCTCTCCATTCTTGTCGAGCATGCCCTTGGGCGGCCGCCAGCCTTGGAGGTCCTTGTCGAAATCGATGCGGACAACTTTATAAGGAGCGAGGAAGCCGTCTTCGATCCCCTGCTTGAGGGTGTAGCTGTACACCGGCTCACCGAAATACGTGATGCTGGAAACTTCTCTGGTTTCTTTTGGCGTCGCGGTCAGACCGACGTGGGTCGCGCCTGAGAAATATTCCAATATCTCCCGCCAGGCAGAATCTTCGGCCGCGCTGCCCCGGTGACATTCGTCGATGATGATCAGGTCGAAGAAGTCCCGGGAGAACTGCTTGTAGATGTTCATCTCCTCATCAGTGCCGGTGACGGCCTGGTAGAGGGAGAGATAAATCTCGTACGAGGTATCGATTTGACGCTTGGCGATCTTGGTCATCGCCTGGCCAAAGGGTTTGAAGTCGTTGTTCTTGGTCTGGTCTACCAGGATGTTGCGGTCTGCCAGAAACAGGATGCGTTTCTTCTGCCGCGACTTCCATAGTCGCCAGATGATCTGAAAAGCGGTGTAGGTCTTGCCGGTGCCGGTGGCCATGACCAGCAGGATGCGGTCCTGTCCACGTGCAATGGCCTCTATAGTGCGGTTGATCGCATTGGTCTGGTAGTAGCGCGGCATACGGCCGGAGCCGTCGTCGTAGTAGGGCGCCTCGACCTTCTGTCGGGCCTGCTGGTCCAGTCCCTTCCACTGGCAGTAACGCTGCCACAGCTCTTCAGGACTAGGGAACTGACCAAGCGTAAGCTGGGTTTCTACTTGGCCGCCTGTACCACTGCGGTCATGGAACAGGAAGCCGTCACCATTGCTGGAGAAAACGAAGGGGACGTCAAGCGACTCGGCATAACCCAGGGCTTGTTGCATGCCGGCGCCCACTGACAGCGTGTTGGCCTTGGCTTCGATCACCGCTATGGGCAGGTTGGGCTGGTGGTAGAGGATGAAGTCTGCTCGGCGGGACTCGCCACGGCTGTGCAGTTTGCCTCGGACAATGATGCGGCCCTTGGTAAAACTGACTTCTTCGCGCACCTGGCGGAGCATATCCCAGCCAGCTCGTTGAATGGCGGGAGCTATGTATTTGCTGCAGATGTCCCGCTCGGATAGCGACTTCTTGTCCATGATCCAGTCCTGGTTGGCGCGAAAAAGGCGCGCCTAATCTTTTCAGCAACAGATTGAGGCTGACAACGCTGAAGAAGGGCTCGCCACTAGTCGTGCCTGTCCCTGTGAAGAGTCATCCTTGATCGAGCAGCAGCCTGCCATGATATAGGGCGGTCCACAATATCAACATCTTCATACATTGATAAAGCGCGGGGTACGTCAATCGACTAGCGCTGGCTAATTGCATAAAGAACGCGACTAGCCGGCACCCAAGCCTTAGCCATTCGGCGAAACTGCCCTCGCTTCAGACGTGTGTCTGACGTGCAAGCTGAGCGCGCGATAAAAGCAGCAATCTAATGGCTTAGGCCTCCAATCAACCTCCCAGCAGTCCCTGCCTGGGTACCCACCGATTGCCAAAACCAATTCATGGTTATGGCGCGCCCGACATGGGCCCCCAATCCCTGCTGGAAAGCCCAGCGGGGACGTCCATCGATCGTGAGCTGCCACGGAAACGCAGCAACCCATCGGCCGAAAGGCCATTAGAAACGTACTCCTCCAATTGGACGGTGATCCACTGACAGGGAACCTTCGCCCTGATGAACGTTAAAGAGATGAAAGGGCTTCTATAAAAAACTCTCTACCTATCAAAAGGATAGAGCGCGATATCGGACTATTACCGAACTAAAACCTGGACTAAAACCGTCGGCCGAATGATCAACTGGTGTGTCACCACCAGCATGCCGGCGGTAATGGCCAAGCGAATGCCAGTATGGCAACCCCAATGCTGTTGACCACTGACCCTGGTCCCCCTTGCCCCCGGCTCCCATTGTGTTCACACCCCTGCGAGCCGATTCAGGGTGCAGCATCAGTTCATCGTGCCTGCAGCGGCACACCCCGCGTCCACCCGCCTAAGAGGTAACTCTATGGTCACAATCTGACTCGATCAGGGGCAGGGACACGCGCATGGGGGGCCTAGACGTCCTTGCCTCAGATCGAGAGGCCCTGCCATGCGAAATGCTGCGCTAAACCAAACTCACCTATTTAACGAACAGAAGAACTCATGCAGAAAGCAAGAAAGAACTACGGCTATGGGCGTGCGCTGTGCTACGCGCTCTACCAGGCCATTTGCGGTTTTTATGGGATAGGTAATCATTATGGTACGCGGCGGACGCACATGTTTCGGATTCAGGTCTTCGCGGACTTTTGCAAGCGGAAGGGCGTGTACGACGCACGGCTGATCACGCAGTCGCTTCTCGATGAGTACGGACAGTACTTGCGGGCACGCTTGGTCGCCGAGTATGAGTGGCCAAATGGAGAGACTGAGAAGTGCGTGTCTGTTGCGTACGCTCATAATTTGCTCTCGACAGCAAACACGGCGCTATACGCAATCCGAGGCAATGATCGGCTCTGGATCTCCCCGAGGGACGCCTTGGGGGTGTCGCGTAGCAATGTGCGCAAGGTGGCAGCCATCGCCGACATTCCGCGGGTCGAACAGGCAGTAGCTGAAATGAGCGTGAAGGGTGATGCGAGGGGGGCGGCTGTAGTATTGCTCGCCAGGCATTGG
>CAYZFU010000064.1:271-10758 GCA_964477725.1 uncultured Halopseudomonas sp. | reverse complement strand
CTCAAGGTGATCTCGGACGACCTGCAGCTCTTCATGCGCGCCCAGGAGGCGACCCTGCAAAACCTCGATCGGATGCACGCCGAAATCGCTCGGACAGGATCAGCGAGCATTTTGGAGGGATGCAAGGGCGGACGGATAGATTCATCGCGCCAATTGCCTGCAACACCGGAACGAATGGCGGCGTTGAAGTTTGCGATGTCTGTGAGGCCTGCTGGATCGACGTGTTTGCTAGCCGCTGATGAGAACGTGAAGGTGTTTTATCAGACAGAGCTTAACCGTTGTCGGCGAGTGTTGAAGGCGGTCGGCATTCCGTCTTATCGAGAGCTCCGGGCTGGGTTCGCCGCGGATATCTATGAGGAAGTGACTGGGGTTCCGCCTATGCAAGGTATCCCTGTGGATATTGAGCTGGATAAAGCGGCCAGGAAGTACGTGGCGCGGGTCTTAGGGCACAGCCGAGAGCAGGTCTCCAGCTCCTACGTCGGAGGTTATTGATATGGACATTAGCAGGATTACGCAGCGGATACGGGCGAAGAAAGAACGCGGCTCTGAGGTTACGCTGAGTAAGGCTCTGGGTCGCATCGAGCGCATTTGTGCGGCAATTACCGACGGCTTTCCATCAGTCAAGGATCCTGGTCAGATTCAGCTCAAACATCTGCTGTACATCCGCGACCACTGGTACGAGGCCTCAGAGTTCAGCGAGGCGACGATTGGTGATTACAGACGCGCGATGCGTTTGATGGTGTCTGCTCTCGACAAGGAACGCGACTGGTTCGCGCCTTTGAAATTGAAACAGGACCGAACCAAAGGCGGCCGTCCAACTGCAACGCGGGTAATTCGGTCCCGCGCGAGAAACCGACGTGGAGTGCGGAGCTCGGCTGGTGCCTAGCGTGGCGACTGGAGGGTTCAAGTAGGTTCTGCATGTTCTGGAGAGGAAAGCCTCGGGCCACTGGGGTACGGGGCGTTCCGCTACCATCAGCAGCGGTCAGACGGGTATGTGCTCCGCGTACCCTTGCGACTAGCGTAGCGCTCACCCGCCGGAAACTGCAGTATTGTTACGTACGGCGTTTCCTGGCAGATCGGTCCAGCATGAAGGGTTTCTTTTTGATTCCGCCGTATGTAATCAACCCTGCGCCGGTCAGGCGGCTGACCCACTTTTATGATTTATGGACTTAGCTGTTGCTGATACCGGTGTCGATCTTCGAGCGCATCCAGTCCTCAATGTCGGATTCCAGCCACGCTACAGCTCTGGCGCCGATCGAGATCTGTTTTGGAAAGGTTCCTTCCGCTACTCGTAAATAGATAGTTGATCTAGCGAGGCCGGTTCTTTCAACGACCTCGGGCAATCGGATAAAACGCATACGTGCTCCTGTGGTTAGGCAGAGCCCCGCTGGCGGCATCGCGTTTCCAGCCAGGCGTCGACTTCGGCACGGACATAGTAGACGGGTGCCTGCATTGAATTGCCGAACTTCAGCGGCTGGGGAAATGTTGGGTCATTTTCTAGCAATTTATAGAAATAACTGCGGGACATATCCAGTTCCTGCTGCAGGGTTTTTTGTCTGACGAGGGTTTGCGTGACGCGTTCCATTGGAGCTCTCCGGGTTGATGTCCGTCCAGAGTGCCGTTTGGAGCGGCGGTGATGTCCCGGCTAATTACGTGAAATTGGCGTTTTAGCCGGGGAGGACAATCTCTTATGGCGTCTTTGCCAGTTCATCCAGATGGTCCGCATACCACTGCATCATTCTCGTGCGTGGCTTGAAATATTTGGCCTTGTTGTAGATGCCACGTACGTCGGTCTCGACATGAGCTAACTGCTTCTCGATTACGTCCGCCTTATACTGCATTTCGTTCAGTAATGTGCTGGCGATGTGACGGAAGCCGTGGCCTGTTTGGCGGCCCTCATAACCTAATCGGCGAAGAGCCATCAAAAAAACCGTATTGCTGCGAGGTTTTTTGGTGTCGTTACGACCTGGGAACAGCAAAGGGTAGCTGCCAGTTAAGCTTTGCAACTCTCTGAGCAGCTCCTTTGCTTGCCGTGGGAGAGGCACGAGGTGCGCTAACCCCATTTTCATACGTTCTTTGGGGATCTCCCAGACACCAGCGTCTATGTCGAACTCGGACCAACGCGCTTCGCGCAACTCGCTGGGGCGGCAGGTTAGCAGCATCAGTAGCATCAGTCCTATACGAACGTCAGGAGCATGTGGATAGCTCCTGATGGCACGAATAAGCTCAGGTAGCTCCTCCGGCCCTACATGCGCAAAGTTCTCACTTTTATGCGCCTGCAAAAATTTATGCAGCGCTGCAATAGGGTTGGAGGTAGCGCGCCCTGTGACGAGGGCCAAATCGTAGATGCTTCGGCAGAGGGCGCGAACGCGACTGGTTTGTTCGATGATGCCGGTAGCCTCCATAGCTCTGAAATGTTCCATCCACTCCATTGCTGTGATGTCAGTAAAGCTGCGCTGTCCGAACGTCGGCAAAATGTGCTTCTTTAAGGCACCGGTGTTGCGGATTCGAGTGCCTTCGGTCCATTTAGATACCTGTGAACAAATCCATTCAGCGGCCAAGTGCTCGAAAGTGGACTCTTTGCGTTTTTCCTCATCTGCGATGGCGCTCTGTCTCTTGGACGCTATTGTGCCGCCGTCCGCGATACGGATGAGCAGTTGGCGTGCTTTCTTTCTAGCCTGCTCGCCGGTCAGCTGGCTGGTGCCCTTGCCATACGGACCGAGCCCATGCCAGGACCACTTCCCAGAAGCGGGGTCTTTGTAGCGCAACTGCCAGGACTTCCTCCCATTGGGTGTGACACGGAAGTAAAGACCCTCGCTGTCAAATTCGCGGTACTCCCCCTTTTCTGGTTCGAGCGTACTAAGCGTGCGGTCCGTCATCGGGCGTCGCTTGATGTCCTTCCTATTCATACTGCTCCCCACTGCAAATCGTTTCGGTGATGCTCGCGTAGGAGAGCCTTGACGGCGTTGACGTTGTCGAGGTCTCCAGAGGCATTGCCGATACTGTGGGTGGAGATGCGATCAGCGCGGATCGCCAAAATAGCGAAAAATTTGAATTAGGCCATGATTCGGTTAGAAGCCAAGGTAGCGTTCGCTTAAGGGAAGGGAGACGCTGTGAGCCTTGATTTCCGCGGCTTTCAAGCGAGCCGAGACAGGCGCATGTATCCATGGGTTCAAATTGCTGGCGTGGATACAGCTTGGGATACAGAGTTGTCGATGCTGTGCGGGGATGTGGATGGACGTGCAAAAACAAAAAAAACCCTGATTCATCAGCTAAATCAGGGTTTTCAGAGCTATCCCCATACGCTTGTGAACGTATGAGGATATAAGTTTGGTGGAGCCGGGGGGATTTGAACCCCCGTCCGCCGGTCCGCCGCTCTCGGTTCTACATGCTTAGCCATCTCTACTTAGTTAACTCCGCGCCGCCCGAGTGGCAGGGTGCTTGGAGCGAGCTGTATAAGTTTTAGCCGCTACGTCTACAGCGAACTTCACGGCGATCCTGTTCTATATGACTGGCCAAATCTTCGGGTTTACAGGCATCCCCTAGGGCCAGCTAGCCGACTTAAGCGGCTAGAGCGTAGTTGTCGTCGTTGGCAACTATAAGTTTGCAGCAGCGAATTTACGAGTTCTGCTACCAGCTCGGCATGCCCCTCAAGTTTTGTAACCGCCGTCGAATCCTAATCGGCCCCAAAACCGTGGTGCTGTAAAGCAAAGGGGATTGTACTGCAGAAGCGGTCTGAAAAACAGGGTATTGATCAAAAAATACCCCGCAGTACGGGGTATGAGAAAGTAGCTTCAATCTTGATGATGCGCAGGAGCATGGGCGCATCAACTGATTCGACCCTGGATGGGTCGATAGTTCCGCCTAGGGCTAGCGGTTTGCTTCGCGCACGATGCGTTGCTTTTCCCGATCCCAGTCGCGCTGTTTTTCGGTTTCGCGTTTGTCGAAGTCCTTCTTGCCGCGTACCAGCGCGATCTCGCATTTGACCAGGTGCTTCTTCCAGTACAAGGCGAGCGGGACGCAGCTGTAACCTTTCTGTTGGACGCCACCGATGATCTTGTCGAGCTCGCGCGCCTTGAGCAGCAGTTTGCGGGTGCGGATCGGGTCGGCAATTACGTGTGTGCTGACGGTCTGCAGCGGTGCAATATGGGCGCCGAACAGAAACGCTTCGCCATCCTTGAGCAGGACATAGCTGTCGATCAGTTGCGCTTTGCCCGCGCGCAGGCTTTTTACTTCCCAGCCGGTCAGGGCGAGGCCTGCTTCGAATCGGTCTTCAACGAAATATTCGTGCTTGGCCCGCTTGTTCAGCGCGATGGTGCCGCTGTTGGCCTGTTGCTTCTTTGGTTTGCTCATGGCGGCCTATTATAGGGATCGACCGGCTGTTCCGCTATCGCTGTGGCGTTGCGACTTGAGACAGTCAAGCAAAGGCAGGACAATGGCGGTCTTTTGCGAGGCTGAAAGCAGCGCCATGGCATACGAGCAGCAGTCGATTCACGGCGTCTGGGCGAGCCGCTGGGTATTCATCCTTGCTGCTACCGGCTCGGCGGTCGGGTTGGGGAACATCTGGAAATTCCCTTACATGGCCGGTGTATACGGCGGTGGCGCCTTCGTCGCGGTCTACCTGGTGTGCATCGCACTGATTGGTGCACCGATCATGCTTGCCGAGACAGTGCTTGGGCGGCGCGGGCGTCAGAGTCCGGTCAATTCGCTGCGCAGTCTGGCGCAGGCGTCCAATGCCTCGCCGAGGTGGGCCTGGACAGCGATGATAGGCATGGTGGCGGCGCTGATGATCCTGTCGTTCTACAGCGTAGTAGCCGGCTGGGCGTTGGACTACATCCTGGGCATGGGCCAGGGTGCGTTCGCGGGTATCTCCGGAGAGGGAGCGGCGGCTCGCTTCGCCGGTCTTACCGACGATCCCTGGCGGCTCGCTGGCTGGCACAGTCTGTTCATGCTGATTACCGCCCTGATCATTGCCCGCGGGGTCGTTGCCGGGCTGGAGAAGGCGGTGCGCATCATGATGCCGATGCTGTTCGTGCTGCTTGTTCTGCTGTTTGGTTACAGTCTTTCGACTGGGCACTTCATGGAAGGCGTGCGCTTCCTGTTTCACTTCGACATCGCCGAAGTCCCTGCCGGTATTCTCGCTGCCATGGGGCACGCGTTTTTCACGCTGAGCGTTGGCGTCGGCTCGATCATGGTGTTTGGCGCTTACATGCCGAGAAAGTCGTCCATCGGAGGGACGGTCATCATCGTAGCTTTGCTCGACACGCTGGTCGCGCTGACCGCGGGGATGGCGTTGTTCCCCGTGGTGTTCGCTGCCGGTCTCGAGCCAAGCGCAGGGCCGGGTCTGATGTTCGTAACCTTACCCATTGCCTTCGGCAATGTCGCCATGGGGCAGGTGTTCGGCCTGCTGTTCTTCGTGCTGGTTGCTGTCGCGGCATGGAGTTCGGCGATCTCCATGCTCGAGCCTGCCGTTGCCTATGGCATCGAAAGATCGGGCTGGTCGCGTGCGAGCGTAACAGCGGTGATTGCTGCGCTGTGCTGGCTGACGGGAATGGGGACGGTATTGTCATTCAATGTGTTGGCTGACGCTCGGTTCATGGTCACCGACGACGCGGGATGGCACTGGTTCGCCTGGACAGATTCGGGAGGAAGAACTTTCTTTGAGAGTATCGACTACCTGACCAGCCGTATCCTGTTGCCCCTCGGAGGGTTGTCGTTTTGCCTGTTCGGCGGCTGGGTGCTGGGCAGGAATGCGTTGCGCGAGGAGTTGTCCTTACAGTATCCCTGGCTGTTTCCGGTGATATTGTGCCTGCTACGCTACGTGGCTCCTGCAGGAGTGATCGTTGTTTTCGTAACTGAACTGTTCAAGTGAATCCGCTATGACGCATATTCAACGCTCGGCGTTGCTGCCCTACACGGCAGAGCAGATGTACGACCTGGTCAATCGGGTCGAGCATTACCCTGAATTCCTGCCCTGGTGCTCAGAGACGCATGTCCTCGAAGAGAGCGAGGATGCCATGCGTGCCCGCCTTACCGTTGCCAAGGCCGGTCTGCGACAATCGTTCACCACGCATAATGCATTGATTCCCGGTCGGCAAATTCAAATGCAGCTGGAAGACGGACCGTTCAGCAATCTGCAGGGCACTTGGGAGTTCAAGCCACTTAGTGAGCAGGCGTGCAAAATCAGTCTGGACCTGCATTTCGAATATTCAGGCCCGATTATCCGAGCCACGCTCGGTCCGCTGTTCAACCATGCTGCGAATACCCTGGTAGATGCGTTTTCACAGCGTGCCAAGGAGCTGTACGGTGGCTGAGCAGGCGATTGCGGTTGAGGTGGCCTATGCGCTGCCGCACAAGCAGAAAATCATCAGTCTGGTTGTGCCGGAGGGAACCAGCGTTCTGGAAGCGGTGCGTCTTTCACGCATATGGGAGCACTTTCCCGAGCTGGATATCGAGTCCAGCGCGATGGGAATATTCGGCAAGGCCGTACCGAAGCCCGGAGAGCGAGTCATCAATGCTGGTGAACGAGTTGAGATCTATCGAGCGCTTATCGCTGATCCGAAGGAAGTGCGCAAGCAACGGGCAGCGGCCAAAGCTCGGGCGGACAAGCAGGCAGCAGAGTGAAGCGAGGCGGCCCGGGCCGCCTCGTCATGGTTATTCGCCGGTGCCGAGCGGGGCGCCCAGGTCGATCGGGTAACTCTGGGTGCCAGTCTCTTCAGCCGAATCGGTGCGCTGCTGGCCCATGATGGCTTCGTCACGACTGGTACCGGGAACGAAGTCGCCGGCGAGGCGGGCAAGTCGGTCGTTTTCAAACCACAGCGTGATACGTTCTTGTCGACGCTGGGCGTGGCCGGCGCGCAGGCTATAGAGGTAATCCCAGCGATCCGGAGAGAAAGTGTCCTGTATCAACGGCGTGCCCATGATGTAGCGGACCTGCCGCGTGGTCATGCCCGGGCGCAACTGGTCGACCATCTCCTGCGTCACGACGTTACCTTGCTGAACGTCGATCTTGTAGACGCCGGGAAAACCGCAGCCGGCAAGCGTGGCGGTGGCGAGACACAAGAGGATACAGAGGATTCGGTTCAGACTGTTTGGCATCGCGTGGTAACATCCACTATCGTGAATTGGCTGAATGGCCCTGAATCATACCCGACAGATCCAGCCCTGCGAAGCGCTGAGCGAGAAACTAGCAATGGTAGAGAATCAAGAACTTAGAAAGGCCGGTCTGAAGGTGACGCTACCTCGCGTTAAGATCCTGCAGATGCTGGATAGTTCCCAGGACCGTCACATGAGCGCCGAAGACGTCTACAAGGCTCTGATGGAAGCGGGCGAGGACGTGGGTCTGGCGACGGTTTATCGCGTTCTGACTCAGTTCGAGTCCGCTGGGCTGGTAGTGCGTCACAACTTCGATGGTGGCCACGCGGTGTTCGAGCTGGCCGACAGTGACCATCATGATCACATGGTTTGCCTGGACAGCGGTGAGGTGATTGAGTTTTTCGATCCGGAGATCGAGCGTCGCCAGCGCGAGGTCGTCAAGGAGCATGGTTACGAGCTCATTGACCACAATCTGGTGCTATACGTAAAACGCAAGGCCTGATGCGTCACAGGGGAGCGGCGCCTTGTCGGGCGCCGCTCCGAATGCTCGTGCCGGTCGTCCGGTGATAACGAGTTCAGCCTCGATAGGCGGCGCTCTTCACGCTGTGCCTGCCTGACGTTGCCGTCAAATCGCTGAAATCAGTTTGCGCGCATGCGCCAGCGACTCCTCCGTCAGGTCGATTCCCCCTAGCATTCTAGCTACTTCGTGCACCCGGCCTGCCTCCTCCAGAAGATCGATCCTCGTACGTGTTGACGCCTCGCTCTGCTCCTTGCGCACGAAGAGATGCTGGTGACCCTGCGCTGCCACCTGTGGCAGGTGGGTGACGGTTAATACCTGGCCGCGCGCTCCGAGCTGGCGTAGCAGTCGGCCCACGATCTCAGCGGTCGGGCCGCCGATACCTACATCGACTTCATCGAACACGAGCGTTGGCACGCGCGACGTTTGGGCGGTCACAACCTGAATGCCCAGACTGATGCGTGACAGTTCGCCTCCGGACGCGACCTTGGCCAGCGGCTTTGCCGGCTGGCCCGGGTTGGCGCTGACCAGAAATTCCACCGTTTCCATTCCGGTCGGTGCGTAGCTGTCCGGTTTGGTCGCTGAGAGTTGCACGACGACCGTGCCGCCAGGCATGCCGAGCTGCTGGATTTCACGAGTCACTGCCTCGGACAGGCGAGCCGAGGCCTCTGTCCGCTGTTTCGACAGGTCAGCGGCGAGTTCGCGGTAATGAGCTCGGTAGGCTTCGAGTTCTTCGGCGAGCTTTTCGGTATCCGCGCCATGCTGCTGTAGAGTTTCCAGCTCGTCGATCAGTCGCTGTTGCAGCGCGGGCAGCTCGTCCGGGTTGATGCGGTGCTTGCGCGCCAGATCATAAATGGCGCCAAGGCGTTCTTCGATCTGCTGCTGCCGCTCGGGGTCTGCCTCGAAATGATCGAGATAGCGAGTCAGCTCCCCGACTGCTTCCTCGACCTGAATCTGTGCGCTGGCCAACAGACTATTGGCTTCATCCAGGTTGCGATTGTGCATTTTCAGGCTGCCCAGCCGCTGCAGGCTGGCGGTCAGTGCCTGCAACACGCTGCCGCTGTCACTCTCGCTGCAGAGGTTGATGACCTGCTGGCAGGACTGGGTGATGTGGTCGGCGTTCGCCAGCTGGCGCTGATCATCTTCCAGCTGTTCCAGTTCGCCATCCTGAAGGCTCAGGTTATCCAGCTCTTCGAGCTGATACGTAAGCAGTTGCACGCGGGATGTGTACTCGTCGCCTTGCTGGCTGGCCTGCAGCAGTGCCTGCTCGGTTTGTCGGCAGCGTTGTGCTGCGAGCTGGACCTGTCGGGCCAGTTCCCGGCGCCGGCGAACGCGTCGAGCATTCGCCGATGGGTGTCGGGTTTGAGCAGCGACTGGTGTTCATGCTGGCTGTGGATGTCGATGAGCATTTCGCCGAGCGCTTTGAGGTCCTGTTGCGGACAGGGGCTGCCATTGATGTACCCGCGCGAGCGTCCCTCCGCGGTCACGACGCGACGCAGAATCACCTGATCGTCACTTGCCAGGTCCCGCTCGTCCAGCCATTGACGAGCCTCTGGAATATCGCTGATGTCGAAGGTGGCCAGCAGGTCGGCCTTATTTGCGCCGGGGCGCACTGCGCCACTGTCGGCGCGGTCGCCAAGTGTCAGTGCCAATGCGTCCAGCATGATGGACTTGCCCGCGCCGGTTTCGCCGGTCACAACGGTCATGCCTCCGCCCAGCTCGAGTTCGAGATGTTCGACGATCGCATAATTGTTTACCGCGAGATGCACGAGCATGGCAGGCTCCCGATTGTCTTGGTCTGGTTATTTATACAGTAGTCCGGCTTGGCTGTTCAAGCGTTGCCGATCGCGCATTGTTCAACCCTTGAACCCGCCTGGAACGTCCCCATATACAGGAGCACTGTAGCTTTCAAGCTAACCCGACGTGGTGTAAACGCCTTTACAGATTCGACAGGAGACCTACATGGCGGACGAACAGAAACAGGATCTAAACGAGCAGGAGCCGGGGGTCACTCCGGAGCAGGGAAGCGCTGCTGACGGGGACCTGGCCGCTCGCGTTTCCGCGCTGGAAGAGCAGCTGGCTACTGCGCAGGATCAGGCGCTGCGTGCCGCGGCAGATGTGCAGAACGCGCGGCGCCGGGCCGAACAGGAAATCGAGAAGGCTCATAAGTTCGGACTGGAGCGCTTCGCCTCCGAGTTGCTGCCGCTGCTCGACAGTCTCGAACGTGGTATGGAGCTGTCGGACCCCAACGATCCGGCCATCAAGCCGATGCGCGAGGGGATGGAGCTGACTCTGAAAATGTTCACCGATACGCTGGCGCGTTTTCAGATTGTTGCCGTCGATCCGCATGGCGAGCCTTTCGATCCCGACCTGCATCAGGCGATGAGCATGGAGGAGCGGGACAGCGTCGAGCCGAACACGGTGATTCGCGTTTTCCAGAAAGGTTACACCCTGAGCGGCCGCCTGTTGCGGCCGGCGATGGTCGTGGTCAGCAAGCCGGCCAGCGACCGACCTGAATCGCCTTCGATCGACGAGAAGGCTTGAAATCAATCCAGTCGACCCAATCTAGGGTTCATCGTCAGATAACTTCGCCGCCGACGCGTGCGGCAACAGATTCGGAGAGTATGTAGATGGGCAAAATTATCGGTATTGACCTGGGGACCACCAATTCCTGCGTCGCTATCATGGAAAACGGCTCGGCCAAGGTGATCGAGAACGCCGAGGGCGCTCGCACCACCCCCTCGATCGTCGCCTATACCAAAGACGGCGAAACCCTGGTCGGTCAGTCAGCCAAGCGCCAGTCGGTCACCAACCCGCAAAACACGCTCAACGCGGTCAAGCGTCTGATCGGCCGCCGGTTCGAGGAAGATGTCGT
>CAYZFU010000064.1:0-228 GCA_964477725.1 uncultured Halopseudomonas sp. | reverse complement strand
AAGCCGACAACGGTGACGCCTGGGTTGAAGTGAAGGGCGAGAAAATGGCGCCGCCGCAGGTTTCTGCGGAAGTGCTGAAGAAGATGAAGAAGACCGCCGAAGATTATCTTGGCGAGCCGGTCACCGAAGCGGTGATTACCGTTCCGGCTTACTTCAATGACAGTCAGCGTCAGGCGACCAAGGACGCCGGCCGTATCGCCGGTCTCGACGTCAAGCGCATCATCAACG
>CAYZFU010000063.1:14982-15270 GCA_964477725.1 uncultured Halopseudomonas sp. | reverse complement strand
CCCGAGCCGGTGAAGTCCCCCGGGTTGATTCGCATCAACCAGGCCCTGGCAGATCAGTTGGGTATCGATGTGCAATGGCTGGAATCAGAGCAGGGGTTGCAGGTACTCGCTGGTAATCGACTGGCCCCCGGTTCCGAGCCGATCGCCACGGTGTACGCCGCCCACCAGTTCGGTGGCTGGAATCCGCAGCTCGGCGATGGCCGCGCCGTTTTACTCGGTGAGGTGGTCGATCAGCACGGCGAGCGCTACGACATACAGCTCAAGGGCTCGGGCCGTACCCCCTATTCC
>CAYZFU010000063.1:14704-14972 GCA_964477725.1 uncultured Halopseudomonas sp. | reverse complement strand
GGTGACGGGCGCGCTCCTTTGGGGCCGGTTTTGCGCGAGTACGTGGTCAGTGAAGCCATGGCCGTGCTCGGCGTCCCGACCTCCCGTGCGCTGGCTGCGGTGACAACCGGAGAGAAGGTTCGTCGAGACCGCGTTTTGCCAGGCGGCGTACTCACCCGTGTTTCGCGCAGCCATATCCGTATCGGTACTTTCCAGTATTTCGCTGCACGGGATGACAACGAAGCCGTCCGAGTGTTGGCCGATCATGTCATCCAGCGCCATTATCCCG
>CAYZFU010000063.1:7355-14680 GCA_964477725.1 uncultured Halopseudomonas sp. | reverse complement strand
CCTATCTCGCCTTGTTACAGGCCGTTATCGGACGTCAGGCCAGGCTGGTCGCCGAGTGGCAACAGCTAGGGTTCATCCATGGCGTAATGAATACCGACAACATGCTGGTGTCTGGCGAGACCGTCGATTATGGGCCCTGCGCGTTCATGGACAGGTTCGATCCGAAAACCGTATTCAGCTCGATCGATACCGGTGGCCGCTACGCCTATGCCAATCAGCCTGGGATAGGCCAATGGAACCTCGCCTGGCTGGCGCGGGCTTTATTACCGCTGATCGACTCCGATGAGAATGCTGCGGTGGACTTGGCGCAGAAGGCGATCGATGATTTCGTCCCGCTGTATCAGCAGGCATATGCGCAGCTGATGTGCGCCAAGCTGGGGATTGCCCAGCCTGATGATGAAACACGCGCCCTCGTCGATGATCTGCTGGAGCGTATGACCCAGTCTGGCGCGGACTACACGTTAACCTTCCGGCGTCTGGCCGAACTCGCCGCACCCAATGCCGGGTTCGAAAGTGTCGCGCATATTTTCACTCTCCCCGAGGTACTCGAGCCCTGGCTTGAGAGATGGGAAGCTCGCCTTGCACAGGAAGATGCCTCGGCCGCTCAGCGGCAACAACAGATGTTCGAGCGCAATCCGGCGTTTATCCCGCGCACTCACCTCATCGAGGAAGTCATCGCGGCTGCAGTCGAGCGCAACGACTTTGCGCCGTTTCATCAGCTTGTCGAGCGCCTGGCGACACCATGGACTTATGCGGAAGCTGATGCGCGTTACGCCATGCCGCCGCGGCCGGAAGAGATGGTGCTGCAGACGTTCTGCGGTACCTGAGATAACAATAAGGGCAAAACATGCTTGAACCGGCAAAAGTCGGGCTGAGAAAGCGCCTGTTCCAGATCATCTTCGAGTCTGATACCCCTGCAGGGAAGGGGTTCGATATTGCATTGGCACTGCTCATCATACTCAGTGTGGCCGTGGTCATGCTCGACAGCGTGGCCCAGTATCACGAGCGCTTCGGAACCCTGTTCTATCGCCTGGAATGGGCGGTTACCATCATCTTCAGCATCGAACTCGCAGTGCGGATCTACTGCCTGAAAGCACCCGGACGATATCTGCGCAGCTTCTACGGGATAATTGACGTCCTCTCGATAATGCCGATGTGGCTGGCGCTGCTGTTTCCGGGCGCGCATCTGCTGGTCGTGTTCCGGTTATTGCGTACGCTCCGGCTTGTCCGGGTGCTCGATATGGTCTCGCTGGCGGGGCAGGGACGATTGTTGCTGGAAGCCCTGCAGCGCGGTCAGATCATTCTCTTCCTGTTCTCGGTATTCATGGTGGTTACCATCTTCTCGACCTTGCTGTACATGATCGAGCCACCGGAAGCCGGGTTCACCAGCATCCCGAAATCGATTTACTGGGGCATCGTAACCCTGACCACGGTAGGTTATGGCGACATAACCCCGGTCACTCCCTTGGGGCAGTTTCTCTCCGTCATGATCATGCTCACCGGGTACTCGATCATCGCTCTGCCGATCGGCGTGTTCTCCTCGGAGGTGATTGCCACCCTCCGTGCGGAACGCTATTCGAGCGAGTCCTGCCCCGGTTGTGGAAGCAGTCGGCACGAGCGCGACGCGAACTACTGCAAACTGTGCGGAACCTGGCTGGACGAAGAAACCCGGGACCCGCGTCGGGCGCGCTGAGCCGAAGCCGTCTAGCCCTCCAGCTTGGGAGCACAGCTGCGGGCGGTTTCTATCAGACGCTGCTCCATGTCCCGATTCATCCCGCGGCTCATCTGCTCCAGTTCCGCCTCGCTGAATTCGTTGCTGGCTTCGTCAGCAGCACATTCGCAAAACGCTTTCGCGCGCTCCGCTTGATGGGATGCCTGAGAGGTTTCCATGCATTCGGCAACAAAACCGGTACGGGCACCGGTGGGCCAGTCCGCCGAAGCGGGCAGGGCGAAGGCCAACGGAGTGGCGAGGATCAGCAGGTGACGATAGCGCATGGGTAGCTCCTGGTCAGAATGGACAAGCGGCTAGTAGCCGTCTCTCCTTATTCTGAAACATGCGCGCCGAGGTAGTTCCTTGCGTGCTTGGAGAGAATCCGGGCGGTGGACAGGAATTCATTAACGCGAAACAGCAGAGCAGTGCGAGCAGAAAAGCCAAGAAGAAACTGGGGACAGCGGGAGGGGAGTGGCTGGTCTCTGCTGCCTGGGTGACAGCAGCCGACGCTGCAGCGGAATGCCTGGATTGGCACTCCGCTAATCGTCTCGCTTTAGAAGCACATGCCGTGCTGAACGAATCCGCGGTCGATTTCGTCCGGATTGAACGGGCGCGGCTCGGCTCGTTCGGTAACGCTTTCCTGATGGTAGGTCGAAATCACCCGCTCAGAGCGCTGCTGGCTGTTCTGACTGGCCTGGTAAGCGACTGGAAAATCGCTCGCGACGTAAATGGCATCTCCCAACATATCTATTCCCTCGACAAGGTTTACGGCTGGCTTGGTGTTCAAGTGCCTTGTATCCATGAGAGCCACGGCGGGGGAAAGAGTTCCGGTTTGCAGAGCGCCTTTGGTCGGCGAGCTGATACGGTTCATCGGCGCTTCTGGCAAGCGGGCGGCGACCGGTTTCGGTGCAGTGATATTTTCGTCCATGAATCGTCTCGTCAGGTATCGGGTCGCCTCGGCTTGCGTCCAGCTAGCCGAACGAGTGCGACCCCGGCGACCTATTGGGCTGCGCGTATGCAGACATCCCGATAGGTCCGGCGCGAATGATGCCTAATTGGCATGATGCTGCCAAGCGCTATTTCTGCTTCACTCACGGGGCTTGTAGAACAAAAAATCCCCGGCGCGGTGCGTACGTTCGAAGGTTTTGGCCCAGGTTGGCGAAACGTTGCGGTCGTGAAAAAACAGCGCGCCATCGGTATGGTCTTTCAGTTGACCGTTCAGAGCTCGGCGAGCGACCTCCTTGGCCTGGGTATAGGGGATTTCTTCCTGCACGGAATCGGGCCTGCCATCGCACCACCACGAGAACTGGCAGCTGCCGGTTTCCGAACCCTGCTTTACCACCTCGCACAGGCTCCGTGGAAAGTCGTCCGTCTGCAGACGGTTCATTACGACGTTAGCGACTGCTTCCATCTGATCTATTGCCTGACCCTTGGCTTCCCAATAGATGGTACGCGCCAGACAGGTAATGGCGTCGTCGAGCGGTGCTTCGCCGGCCGGGTCGACTGCCTGCACTTCGGCTTTGGTAATCGTCTCGGAACGTGAAGCATTCGGCGCACTGCCTTGCTCGACGGCTTTCTGTTCGAGCGTTTCGGCCTTTTCGATTGCATTCTCGGCCTGCCGCTGCTGCTCGGCTGCGAACGTCGGGTTGGCCATTAGCGTCAACAAGCTGATAGCGATGCATCTCAAGCGCATTGTCGTCTCCTCTTGGTGACTGCCGCGTATGCATGTACGGTCGCCAGTCGGGATATCCGTTTACCGTGCCCTGTGACCATTGGATGATTTATCGCTTCGTTGGTTCTCCTTTGGTCGCGGGCGATTGCCGTGCTGGTGCGGAACTCTTATGGTTGAGCGCTGTCCTTCTTTTTGGCAAACCACAGGGAGGACGTACAGGCCATGAGCCTCCAGGAGAATCGAATGTCCCTACGGCAGTCTTCCCGCCGCGACCCATTTCCTTTCTTCGTCGCCTCGTTGGACGACGGAGAATCCTAGAACTGCGCCCGCCGACCGTCTGTCTGGCCGGGCCTCACCCGTTTTTTTGCGAAGATCACCATGCCCAAATCCCATACGTGTTTTACCGCCATTCTGTCCTCGCTGTCGCCTCGCACAGCGCTCACCAAAGCAATGCGTGTCAGCGTATTGGGCACGCTGTTCGCCGTATCCGTTCCGGCTTTCGCCCAGGAGGAACAGAGCGATGTGCGCTGGGTAAGCGATGATCTCACCACCTATGTCAGAAGCGGTCCGACCGATGGTTATCGTATTGTTGGTTCGCTGACTTCGGGTGATAAGGTCGAGTTGATCAAGACCCAGGGCGACTATAGTCAGGTCCGCAGCGAGTCCGGGAGCACTGTCTGGATCCGCTCCGCCGATCTGCAGGACAGTCCCGGCCCGGCAGAAGCCCTCCCGCAGCTCAAGGAACAGGTCGCTGCCCTGACTCATGAGTTGGCCACCATCGAGGAGGCCTGGCAGACCCGCGTTCAGGGGATGCAGGAGACGCTCGAGGCTCGCAGGGTTCTTGCCGAGGAACTCGAACAGACCCGCCAGGCTCTGCATGATGAACTCGTTGCCACCCAATCGGAGTTGCGTACCGCACAGGCGCAGCTGGGTGACGAGAACAAGGAAGTCTTGATGCGCTACATGGTCTACGGAGGCGGTATCGCCGGAGCAGGACTGCTCGCCGGGCTGATCCTGCCTTCGCTGACCCGCAGCCGCAAGCGTAACGACGGCTGGGTCTGAATGCCCAACCTGCTGTGTATGCCAGTCCGGCGCGGCTGGCATGCCGAGACTTAATGATCCATTGACCGGAACAAAGAATGCGCCCTTACAAAGTAGTTAACGTATCGGTAAACCCCAAAGGCAGCCTCGAGACGCTGTCCCAGCGCGAAGTACAACAGCTCAGCGAGGCAGGGAGCGGCGACACTTACAAGCTGTTTCGCCAGTGCGCGCTGGCTATCCTCAACACCGGCGCGCAGATAGATAACGCCAAAACCATCCTCGAAGCCTACTCCGACTTCGAAGTGCGCATTCACCAGCAGGATCGTGGTGTGCGCCTGGAGCTTATCAACGCACCCGCAGACGCGTTCGTCGATGGCGAGATGATCGCCAGTACACGTGAAATGCTGTTCAGTGCGCTGCGTGACATCGTCTATACCGAAAGCGAACTGGGCAGTCCCCGGATCGATCTGCAGACCTCTGCAGGCATTACCGATTACGTTTTCCACCTGCTGCGTAACGCTCGTACGTTGCGACCGGCCGTGGAGCCGAACATGGTGGTGTGCTGGGGCGGGCATTCGATCAGCACCGAGGAGTACAAGTATTCCAAGCGAGTCGGTCACGAACTGGGGCTGCGCAATCTGAACGTCTGTACCGGCTGCGGACCAGGCGTGATGAAAGGCCCAATGAAAGGCGCAACCATCGCCCATGCCAAGCAACGAATCAATGGCGGCCGTTACCTGGGCCTGACCGAGCCGGGCATCATCGCCGCAGAAGCGCCGAACCCGATCGTCAACGAGCTGGTTATTCTGCCGGACATCGAAAAGCGTCTCGAAGCCTTCGTGCGGGTAGGGCACGGCATCATCGTATTCCCGGGCGGGGTAGGTACGGCCGAAGAATTCCTCTACCTGCTGGGCATACTGCTGCATCCCGACAACCGGGACGTACCCTTCCCGCTGATTCTCACCGGACCGCGTAGTGCGGCGCCGTATCTTGAGCAGTTGCACGCCTTCGTTGCCGCAACGCTGGGTGAGGCGGCACAGGGTCTGTATCAGCTGATCATTGACGATCCGGCGGAAGTGGCGCGGCAGATGTTTGATGGCCTGCAGTCGGTCTGCCAATTCCGCCGGGAGCGCAACGATGCGTTTCACTTCAACTGGCTGCTGAAAATCGAAGAGACCTTCCAGCACCCGTTCGACCCGACTCACGAAAACATGGCCGGGCTCGAACTCAACCACCAGATGCCCAAGCACGAACTGGCAGCCAACCTGCGTCGGGCGTTTTCGGGCATCGTCGCGGGTAACGTGAAGAATCACGGCATTCGCCGTATCGAGCAGTACGGGCCGTACGAAATCCGCGGCGAGTCAGCGATCATGCGGCCACTGGATGCGCTGCTCCGCGCCTTTGTCGAACAGCATCGGATGAAGCTTCCGGGTGGGGCGCCCTATGAGCCCTGCTACCGAGTAGTCGACTGACATCGAGCCAAGTAATCCGGAGGTGGCGCGGACGTACTTCGCACCGGGTGTGCTGATCGGTCCCGCCGGTTCCCGGCCTGTCTGGGCCGGCACGCCGGCGGCTCCGGCTCGGCAGTCGCTGAATGTTCAGGCAAGTCGTGAAGGCGTATTTTCGCCCCGGTCTGGCCGGGGCGCGTACCCGTCTGGCTCTTCATGCGCTGGACGAAAGGGCGCTTGCTGTGTCTCCGAACACGGTAGCGCGTTGGCACCAGCAAAAAAAGATATGGCATATCGGACATAACCCGGGCTCGTACCACTCCCGCCTGGACCGCCGAGTCCCGGTCCCGGCATCAGTCGAGCCGGCGACGACCCGCCTGAAAGGCCCACCACAGCTGGTCCCGCTAACGCACCATGCGCACTTCGCTCGCGTCCTTCAAGCTTCGTCTGCTGACCGACCGGTTCTGCACATAGTCGTCTCGACGACAATTCCCCTCGAACCGACCTGCTAGCGTTGCTTCTGGCACCTGATTGTCTAACGCACGAGACAAGCGGGATGTCTCGACACAAAAACAACAACACCAGAAGGAAGCAGTCATGCAGATCGAGCCTTACAGCCTTCGTGGTCGAGCCTTTGCGATCCTGACAGTAACCGCCAGTCTGGCATTGAGCGGATGCCTGGGCGGGGATAGCGACAACGATGATGCTCCGATGGCGAACCCACCACCGACCCCAAACACCTATTCTGCCGAGATCCAGCGAACCCAGTTCGGTATTCCTCACATCACTGCGCAGGACTACAAGGGGCTTGGCTATGGTCTCGGCTATGCGTTCGCCGAAGACAATATCTGCTCATTCGCCGAAGAGATTGTCTTCGCCAACGGTGAGAGCGCCCGGTACCTACCCAATGGCAGCGTTGCCAGCGACATCTTCTATACCTGGTACAACTCCGATGCCCAGCGCCAGAAGTTCTGGGATGCGCAAAACCAGCAGGTGCGCGATGCCGTATCGGGCTATGCGGCAGGCTACAACCGCTATCTGCGTGATACCGGAGCCGCCAGCATCGATCCGGCGTGTGCCGGCCAGCCGTGGGTCAGAGAAATAACCGAGCAGGACCTGCTGGCCGTCTATGGAAAGGGTGGGCTGCGCGGCGGATTGTCCAATTTCGTCGGCCCGATCGTTGCTGCACAACCGCCGGGCGCCACCGCCAGCGTCAGTAGCGAGACCGGCTTCGACATGACCAATATCAACGTCACCAATGGCGGCAGCAACGCCTATGCGCTGGGTTCGGAGCTCACGGCCAACGGTAATGGCATGCTCTACGGTAACCCCCATGAACCCTGGGACGGCGTGCAGCGCTTCTATGAGTTTCATCTGACACTGCCGGGCGAGCTGGACGTGATGGGCGTCGGCCAGCAGGGTCAGCCGTTCCCCAACATCGGCTTCAACAAGG
>CAYZFU010000063.1:6857-7345 GCA_964477725.1 uncultured Halopseudomonas sp. | reverse complement strand
CGTGGCCTGGAGCCACACGGTCTCTACCGCCAAGCGATTTACCTTGTATCAGCTGGCGCTGGTTGAAGGTAATCCGATGAAGTACATGTACCAGAACTCGGACGGACAACTCGAGCAGCGCGACATTGAGCGAGTGGACGTGACCGTCCAGTTGGCGGACGGCAACTCCCATCAGGGTAGTGTGTATCTTTCACACTTCGGTCCGATGCTTGCGGTCAATCTTGTTGACCAAAAGCTACCGCCGTGGGGCGGAAATAACCTCGCTTTCGCCATCCGTGACGCAGCCTCGGAGAACCCGCGTGCCATCAACCAGTGGTTGGCGATGGACAAGGCGACCAGCGTGGACGACCTGGTCGATAAGCTGCAGTCGATAGTCGGGTTGCCGTTCGTCAACACCATCGCAACCGACCGCTACGGCAAGGCGATGTATGCTGACATTTCCACGGTCCCCCATGTCACGGCGGAGAAATTCCAGGCATGTGTCCAGG
>CAYZFU010000063.1:0-6847 GCA_964477725.1 uncultured Halopseudomonas sp. | reverse complement strand
TGTTTAATCAGCTCCACGGGATTCTGGCTGCTGCCGGTATCCCGGGCCTTGTTGGCCATACTGCCGCGTGTGAATGGGGCGAAGATGCCGACTCGCCGCAGAAGGGAATTTTCGGGCCGGGTAATTTGCCGGTGTTGGTGCGTAACGATTACGTCGCCAACTCCAACGACAGCTACTGGCTGAGCAATCCCGATGAACCGTTGACCGGCTATTCTCCGCTGCTGCGTCGTCGTTTGCTGCCATATGCCAACACGACGACGCCAGAAGCGGTGCCGTTGTTGGTGCGCTCACGCATGGGGCTGGTGCAGATCGAAGATCGGCTCGATGGGACCGATGGCCTGGGCGGCATGGGCTTCACCCTGGACCAGCTGCAGCAGGTGGTCTATGGCAACCGTAGCTACGTAGCCGAACTGGTTCTCGATGATGTGCTGGACGACTGTTTCGCCAATCCGGTCATGCCGACCAGCGAAGGTTCAACGGTGGACGCTTCCACCGCCTGCCAGGTACTGAACGACTGGGATCGACGGAACAATCTCGATAGCCGGGGCGCGCACGTGTTTCGGGAATTCTGGAAGGGCGTGCCATTTCAGGAAACCACAGCGGATGGGTTCAGCGTGCCATTCGATGAGAATGATCCGATCAACACTCCGCGCGGACTGATCATCACCGATGACACCCGCACGGCGCTTGGCGATGCCATTGCCTTCTTCCAAAATAGAAATGTTGCGCTGGACGCCGCTCTGGGTGAAATCCAGTTCGTGGTTGACCCGGGCAACAATGGTGAGCGCATCCCCATGCACGGAGGTATCGGACGTGAGGGTGTGTTCAACGTCGCAGAGGGTCCGGGGCCGGACGAGAACGGCAATTACACGCCAATCAACAAGGGTCCGACCTACATGCAGACGGTCACCTTCGACGAGAATGGACCTGTGGTGGAAGCGTTGCTGGCCTATTCACAATCTTAGGATGAAACCAGCCCCAACCACCGCGACCAGACTCGTCGTTATTCGGCCAAGGACTGGATTTCATTGCCTTTCAGTCCGGCTGAAATTGCCGAGCAGGCTGTCGGTCCGAAGCTGGAGCTGAGCGAGTAACACAAGCGTCTGCCGTCACCGGACGGCATGCAAGGGGGCCGGCTTGTCGAAAGCCGGCCGAACCCGTTTGCACGTGAGTGACGCAGATCTGCGTTCAATTTCTGTACAAATAGTGTTGTTGCGGAACATCTCATGCGTACCTCCCACTAAATCAATGTCGGGCCGACGTCGGCCCGACATTCACCTGTACGGGAGTTATACGATGAGACCCAGCAAGAAGAGCATTCTCGCCGCTACGCTTGGCACTCTCGCCGTTGTGGCTGGCCTATCGTCTTCGGCGATTGCCGCGGAGCAGAATAGCGCGATGCAGCGTGCCGACGACGACATGAAACGCGTGCTACAAAAACTCGAAGAACTCGGTGCCAAGCCGCTCGGTACTCAGTCCGTGGAAGCGACCCGCCAACAGCCGACGCCGGCCGATGCGGTCAAGGCAGTACTCAAGGACCAGGGCAAGGATCCGAAACAGGTCATGGATGAGATGGGCGTCGTCACCCAAGATATGAGTTACGAAACCGGCGGCGGCACGCAACCGGTGCGCATCTTCACACCGGAAGGCGAGGCGCCGCAGGGCGGCTGGCCGGTGATCGTCTATTACCACGGCGGTGGCTGGGTTATCGCCGACATTGACACCTATGCCGCTTCCGCTATGGGCCTGGCCGCCGAGACCGAGGCTGTTGTCGCCAGCGTGGAGTATCGCCACGCGCCGGAGCACAAGTTCCCGGCAGCCCACGAGGATGCCTTCGCTGCGTATCAGTGGGCGCTCGACAACGCTGACAGCTTTGCAGGCGACGCCAAGCGGGTCGCCGTGGCAGGCGAGTCTGCGGGTGGCAACCTGGCGATCAACACCGCGATCATGGCGCGCGACAACGACGTGCAGATGCCCGAGCACATGCTGCTGGTCTACCCCGTCGCCGGAACCGATACCAACACCGAGTCGTACAAGGAAAACGCCGACGCCGTACCGCTGAGCCGCGAAGCGATGCAGTGGTTCGTCAAGCACACCATCAGTGAGGCTGCGGACAAGCAGGACCCGCGGCTGGATGTGGTAGACCAGGCGGATCTCAAGGGGCTGCCAGACGCAACCGTGATCACGGCGGAGATCGATCCGCTGCGCTCCGAGGGCAAGGCCTTGGCGGACAAGCTGCGCGAAGCGGGCTCAGACGTGTCCTACAAGAACTATGACGGTGTTACCCACGAGTTCTTCGGCATGGCTGCCGTGGTGGAGGACGCCGAAAAAGCACTCGAATTCGCCGCAAACGAGCTCAAAGCGGACCTGGGATCATCCAACAAGGACTAACGCGACTCAGCGCTTCGAACGGCTCTTTTCCGGTTCGACGTCTGTCGGTTCCGTGCCAGCCTCCGGGGTGGAGGCTGGCCGGTGTTTCAGAACATATAAGTCAGACCTACCCGCGCGACCGGATAGTACTTGAACCTATCCAGCTCTTCCTCCAGGTCCCGCTCTTCCTGGACAGCTGCCTGTTCCAGCCGTGCCTGCGTAACCGGGTCGACGCCTGAGCCGGGGCGCACGCGGATAGTCGCATCCGGGCTGCCCTGGTACGTCACGCCGAGGTCGGCGCTGAGAGATAGACGTTGTCCGAATGGCTTGCCGTAGCCAATGCCCAGATATGGAGCGATTCGATTGAAGTCGACATCAGCATCAACAGAGCCGACTTCCTGTGCATTGAAGACGCGGCCACCTATCTCCACGGTGTCGGTGGAAGTGGGGCGGGCTTCCCCGGTCAGATCGGTGCCGTTATGCACCACACCGCCAGTGACGCGAAACCCGCCACTGAAAGGGTGCCAGTCCAGCAGTAGTTCGGTTGTCGACAGCTGCAGATCCAGGTCGTACTCCAGCTCATCGACCTGTTCCTCACGGTTGTACTCGAACCAGTTGTAAGAGCCACGGACGTTGAGCTGATCAGACAGGTTATAAATCAGGCCTGCACCAAGCCCGGTCGTACCGGCATTGAGCGAGAGCGCAATGTCTTCTGCCCAGACGGCGGTCGGCGAGGCGGCTACGACTGCACCAAAAGCGGCAAGCGATAGAATTTTTCTCATTGGGATGTCCTGTTTCGCTAACGGATATTCGCGCACGGGAGGATGACTCATTTCCTGTTACGGATCATCCGGGCATACCGGAACCCGACGAAAGGAATCTTCAGCGTGGAGACACATCCTTCGCACGGCTTCACGGTGGGCAGGGGACGGCTTAGCCGCTTGCCGGGCAGCTTGAGAATCGGCTAAAGTTCTGGGACGTTAATGGAGACAGACATGCACGCCACCTCGGTTCACCTGCTTGCTCGTTCCGCCACAGCTTCGGCTGTTTTGACGCGCGCGCTGCCGTGCGTCGTCGGTGAGTATGCTTATTTTGGGTATTGGTTTAGCCGCACGCGCGCCTGATACTCCACAGGCGCCCGCATCCAGGGTCGCCACCAGACGTTTCGCAAAACCCCGGTCGGCCACCCGACCGGGGTTTTTTATTGGGTTTTGCTTCGACACGAGAGGACTGACCATGTACCGCACTTACCGACTGCATTCCTATTGCATCTGGCGATTTAGGCACGCTGCTAGCGCAGCACATCCATCTCACAGTCGAACGTCACGATAGTGCCGTGGCGGGATCCGCCACGGCCGAGGAAAACAGCATATGAACGCTCCCGTACCAGCTCCAACCATGAACGACCTGCCTGTAACATCCACCGCCGCGGCCACTGCGCGCCGTTTGGCGCATCCACTTCCAACGCCGGCACAACTGCGCGAACGGTTTCCTGTCAGCCGCACCCTGGCTGATCGGATCGACCAGCAGCGTCAGTCCATTCGCGCTGTGCTCAACGGTGAAGATGATCGGCTGCTTGTCGTCACCGGGCCTTGTTCGCTGCATGATACCGATTCCGCGCTCGAGTACGCTGAGCGCCTGGCGCAGTTGTCCATGCAGGTCAGCGACCGCATGCTATTGGTGATGCGCGCCTATGTCGAGAAACCCCGTACCACGATTGGCTGGAAGGGCATGCTCTACGATCCGCATCTTGATGGCAGCAGCGACATGGCTGAAGGCCTGGCGCTGTCTCGCAGGTTGATGCTGGCGATGGTCGAGCTCGGATTGCCGGTTGCGACCGAGCTGCTACAACCATTGGCCGCAGGATACCTCGACGACTTGCTCGGCTGGGCAGCGATCGGTGCGCGAACCAGCGAGTCGCAGGTGCACCGGGAAATGGTGAGCGGGCTCGACGTGCCGGTGGGCTTCAAGAATGGCACCGATGGCAGCCTGACCATCGCTTGCGATGCCATGGGTTCTGCGGCTCACCCGCATCAGCATTTCGGGGTCGATGAGCAAGGGCGGCCGGCATTGATTCAGACCAAGGGCAATCCGGACGTGCATCTGGTACTGCGCGGCGGCCACGCGGGTCCGAACTATGCGGCTGACCAGGTCGCAGCGGCACGTGCCGCGCTGGGGAAGCGAGGCATCGCGGCGAAACTCATCGTCGATTGCAGTCATGCCAACAGCGGCAAAGATCCCCAGCGTCAGCCTGCGGTACTGGAGTCGGTCATTGATCAGCGTCTGGCAGGGGATAGTAGTCTGCGAGGGGTGATGATCGAGAGCCACCTGTTCGATGGAAGCCAGCAGTTGTCTGACGATCTTGTCTACGGGGTGTCGATCACCGACGGCTGCCTGGGGTGGGCCCGGACCGAACAGACGCTGCTGCGGGCGGCCGATCGACTGGCTGGCAAAGGCGCTGTGCTGGGTTAGACTCGCTGGACCACCGGATCAGGATGACTGATGCTCAAGCCTTCGCACCGCCGGCTCCATACCGTGCTCGTCTGTCTGGCCATGCTCATGCATGTGTTGGGCATGCCGGCGCTGGCCAACGCCAGTGCTGAAGCCCGGCTTGCCTATGGCATCGCTGTTCACTGCCTGACGGCATCTGCCGAGGTATCCGCCGAAGACCACGCCAGCTCGCATCATCTCGATCAGCTGGAGGTACACGCGCCGCGGCTCATTGATGATCTGCCGACAACGTCGGCCGAGTTTGGTACACCTTGTTGCTGCGCCTCGGCCCAGTTGATCCTGGCGGTCCCGGCCGCTTCGGCGCCGCCTCCGCTGCTGCCGCCAAAAAGAGCGCGCCCAGCAGTAGCCGACTCACTTTCTTTCTCGCTGCGTCGGCTATGGCCGGCTATCAATCCCCGTGCCTCGCCTGTGCTGGTTCGCATCGCCTGACCCCTACGCCGATCTTTTCGCATGTCCGTTCCTGTCTGCGGACGATCGGGCTCAGCATTGAACAGCATAAAGCGCATCGCTCATGTCCAGCGTTTTTCCGGATCCGGTTGACCATGCCGGAACCGCACTGCAGGCCGAATCCGGCAAGCTGTTGCTTGCGCTTGTTACCCGGCTGCACTTTCTTGCCGGGCTTCTCATCGGCCCTTTCATTTTTGTTGCCGCGTTGAGCGGGTTGCTTTACGCGCTGGCGCCCCAGCTGGAACACCGGTTCTATCGCCATTTGCTGCTTACCGATAGCCGGGGCCCTACTCAGCCGCTTTCCCTTCAGGTCGAGGTCGCTCGGCAGCACCTGAGCAGGCCGGGGTCACTGGCTGCGGTGCGCCCGGCACCCGGGCCTGGCATGACCACCCGAGTGATGTTTGCCACACAGGGCCTGGATGCCTCGGAACACTGGGCGGTTTTCATCGACCCGGTCACCGCCGAACCTCTCGGCGAGCTTGTCGTGTATGGCACGACCGGTGTGCTTCCCATTCGGAACTGGCTTGGTGACTTGCATCGTCGGATATTTCTCGGCGAATGGGGACGTGTGTACAGCGAACTCGCAGCATCCTGGCTGTGGCTTGTAGCGCTTGGCGGAGTAGTCGTCTGGCGAGCCAGGGTGCGGCAGCGGCGGGGCGTTCCGACCGCACGACGGCGGTCAGCACTGCCACGCTGGCATAGCTCGCTCGGCTTGTGCCTGTTGCTGGGGATGCTGTTTTTCTCTGTCACCGGCCTGACCTGGTCGAAGTGGGCAGGCGACAACGTCGGCGCGGTGAGAGCGCAGTTCGGCATGGGGACGCCAGGTCTGAACACGCAACTCGGAGCAGGCGCAACGGTTGATGGTGCGCATGCCGAACATCATCCGGCGCCGGGGGATTCGGCGTCGGCGATACCCGCCGCTACGCAGCGTATCGACCAGGTGTTGCTCATGGCCCGTCGGGCGGGCATCGAGGCAGGGCGCATTGAAATTCGTCCGTCTGCGGGAAATGACCGCGCCTGGACGGTAGCGGAAATCGATCGAAGCTGGCCGACACAGGTCGATGCTGTCGCGATCGACGCGCAGACCCTGCGGATAGTCGACGCCTTGGAGTTCGAGCGCTTTCCGCTCGCTGCAAAGCTCACCCGTTGGGGGATTGATGCACATATGGGATCACTGTTCGGCTGGTTCAACCAACTGCTCCTGGTCCTGACGGCCGGAGGTGTGGCGCTGTTGGTGGTCCTCGGTTACGCGATGTGGTGGCGACGCAGGCCACGCGGGACGGCCAGCACCTACCTTGGCATCAGGATGATATGGCTGCGATTGTCCGGGTGGCCGAAATTCGCGGTAGCCGGCGTTGCATTGCTGCTGGGCCTGGCTATGCCACTGTTTGGGGCGAGCCTGTTGTTTATGGTTTTGCTCGACTGGGGATCGACTTATTTCCGGATGGGGGTCGAAAAAGACAAGGCTCCTAGCTAGACCTTGAGCAAAGACGGCGGGGCGTCAGAGCACGCCCCGCCG
>CAYZFU010000062.1:8440-15326 GCA_964477725.1 uncultured Halopseudomonas sp. | reverse complement strand
CAACAACCTGGCGAACGTGGGCACCACCGGCTTCAAACGCGACCGTCCGGAGTTCGAGGATCTGCTTTATCAGGTCAAGCGTCAGCCCGGCGGGCAGACGACTCAGGACACCCAACTGCCGTCGGGCCTGCAAACCGGTACCGGTGTGCGCGTAGCGGGAACCCAGAAGATCTTCACCATGGGCTCGCTGCAGACCACCGAGCAGCCGCTCGACATGGCCGTTAACGGTCGCGGATTCTTCCAGATCCTGATGCCGGATGGCAACGTCGGATACACCCGTGACGGCAGCTTCCACCTTGACTCCAACGGTCAGATCGTGACGTCCAGCGGCTTTCCGCTGGAGCCGGGCATCGCCCTGCCTGACGACGTGCAGTCGTTCACCGTGGGCGAAGACGGCACTGTCAGCATCACCGTATTCGGTGACCCCGCCGTGCAGCAGATCGGCAACATACAGACCGCGGACTTCATCAACCCGGCCGGCCTGCAGTCGATCGGCAACAACCTGTTTCTCGAATCAGCATCAAGCGGCGCGCCGCAGGTCGGCAACCCCGGCCAGAACGGCCTCGGTACCGTGCTGCAGAATACATTGGAGAATTCGAACGTCAGCGTCGTCGAGGAACTGGTGAACATGATCACCACCCAGCGCGCCTACGAGATGAACTCCAAAGTAATCTCCACGGCCGACCAGATGCTGCAGTACGTCAGCCAGAATCTGTGATGACCGGAGCCAACTGAGATGAACTCCCTGCGTTTCTCCCTGCTGGCGATTGCGGTCGTGTCACTGACCGCCTGCGTCCAGGTACCGCCGCGCCCGGATGACCCGGCGTACGCTCCTGTATTGCCAAGGACGCCCATGCCGCAGGAGCTGAACAACGGGGCCATTTACCAGCCCGGGTTCGAGATGACCTTGTATGACGATCGCAAGGCGCACCGCGTTGGCGACATCATTACCATCACCCTTACCGAGCGGACCGCAGCGCGCAAGAGCGCAGAAAGTGAGATGAGCAAGAGCAGCTCCGTAGAGCTGGCCAACCCCACGCTGCTGGGCAACGTGGTCGGCGCCAAAGGTCTGGATCTGGGGGTGAATATATCCGGAAGCCGCTCTGCCAACGGTGAAGCCGAAGCTAACCAGAGCAACAGCCTGACCGGTTCGATTACCGTGACCGTTGCCGAGGTGCTGCCTAACGGCATCCTCGCCGTGCGCGGTGAAAAGTGGATTACCCTCAACACCGGCGATGAGTTGGTGCGCATCTCCGGTCTGGTGCGCTCTGACGACATCGGACAGGACAACACCGTGCTGTCCACCCGTGTGGCTGACGCGCGAATTACCTATTCGGGTACCGGCGCCTTCGCCAACTCCAGCCAGCCTGGCTGGTTGAGCCAGTTCTTCCTTAGCCCCCTTTGGCCCTTCTGAGGAGCGATACGATGCGCGCTTTGATTTTCATGCTCTGTCTGTTTGTGGGCGCACCGGTTGCGCAAGCCGAGCGCTTGAAGGACATAGCCAGTATCGCCGGAGTGCGCAGCAACCAGCTGATCGGCTACGGCCTGGTGGTCGGATTGGATGGCTCGGGTGACCAGACCAGCCAGACGCCGTTCACGGCGCAAACCTTCAATAACATGCTCACCCAGTTCGGCATTACCGTGCCCCCGGGTACGCGTATCCAGACCAAGAATGTCGCCGCGGTGGCGATCCATGCGGATCTGCCGCCCTTCGCCCGTCCCGGCCAGACCATCGATATCACGGTTTCCTCGCTGGGCAATGCCAAGAGCTTGCGTGGCGGTAGTCTACTGATGTCGCCGCTCAAGGGTGTTGACGGCCAGGTGTATGCGATCGCCCAGGGCAACCTGGTGGTGGGCGGCTTTGGTGCAGAAGGGGCGGACGGTTCGCGTATCACCGTCAACGTGCCCAGCGTCGGACGTATCCCCGGCGGGGCGACAGTGGAGCGTGCCGTGACCAGCCCGTTCGCGTCGGGTGACAGCCTCACCTTCAACCTGAATCGTCCGGACTTTACCACTGCCAAGCGGGTAGTGGATCAGATCAACGATACCTTCGGCCCGGGTGTCGCCCAGGCGTTGGACGGCGGCTCGATTCGCGTTCGTGCACCCCTCGATCCCAACCAGCGGGTCGACTATCTCTCCATGGTCGAAAATCTGCAGATCGAGCAGGGCAACGCTGCGGCGAAAGTGATCATCAATTCGCGGACCGGCACCATCGTCATCGGCCAGGACGTCCGCGTGCAGCCGGCTGCAGTCACGCACGGCGGTCTAACCGTGACCATCACCGAGAACCCTCAGGTCAGCCAGCCGAATGCCTTTTCCGCCGGCCAGACCGTAGTCACGCCAAGCTCGCAAATCAATATCGAAGAAGGTGATAGCCGCATGTTCGTGTTCAATCCGGGCGTGTCGCTGGACGAGATCGTGCGGGCAGTCAATCAGGTCGGGGCAGCGCCTGGCGACCTGATGGCGATTCTCGAAGCACTCAAGCAGGCCGGCGCGTTGAATGCCGACCTGGTCATTATCTGACGGTAACTGACCATGGACATGAACAGCAAAAGCCTCAGCTATACCGACCTGAACGCCATGAGCCAGATGGGCGTCGGCAGCAAGGCCAATAGCCAGGAGAACCTGCAGCGCGTCGCCAAGCAGTTCGAGTCGCTGTTCATGAACATGATGGTCAAGAGCATGCGCCAGGCCAACGCAGGGTTTGCCGAAGGTAACCCGCTCAATACCCAGCAGACCAAGTTCTACCAGGACATGTACGACAATCAGCTGACAGTGCATCTGGCGGAAAAGCAGGGCGTCGGCCTGGCCGATGTGATGATGCGCCAGTTGTCGCCAAACAAGGCATCGCCAGCTCCGGTCGTGGCCGACACGCAGGGGCAGGCTCAAGCGGGCGAGCAGAGCGATCAGTCCGCTCTGCTCGCGCGCCGCCGCCTGGCCATCTCATCCAGTTACCGGGCAGTGGCAGAGCAGGCGACTGCCGGCGCCGCTCCGGCCGCCACGCAAGCCGAGCCGTCGCAGCAATGGCAGCCGATGCGTGCCCTGGCGGGTGTTTCGCGTCAAGCGACCAGCACCGAACAGGCGATCAGCCAGGGCGCCCCAGGCATTGCATCGGCAGCGCCGACGCGCTTCAGTAACGCGCAAGAGTTCGCCGAGGCCATGCTGCCGATGGCGCGAAAGGCTGCAGCGAAGCTGGGCGTAGACCCTCACTATCTGGTCGCTCAGGCCGCGCTCGAGACCGGTTGGGGCAAGTCGATCATTCGCGAATCCGATGGCAGCAGCAGCCACAATCTGTTCGGCATCAAGACGCACAATACGTGGGGCGGCGATTCCGCCAGCGTCATGACCACTGAATACCGTGACGGCGTGAAAGGGCAGGAGCGGGCCAGCTTTCGCAGCTACGAATCGTTCGAGCAGAGCTTCGATGACTACGTGAGCTTCCTTGAGACAAATGGCCGCTATAAACAGGCTTTGAGCAGCACCGCCAACCCCGACCAATTCTTCCGCGAGCTGCAGCGCGCTGGTTATGCCACCGATCCGCAGTATGCTCGCAAGGTTTCGCAGATCGCGCAGAAGCTGATGGGCGACTCCCGTTTGGCCAGCAGCGCCGGTACAACCGGCAACCAGGGGAAGGCATAAGCCATGGCTGATCTGTTCAATATTGGTCTCAGCGGTCTGAAAGCGTCGCAGACGCAGTTGTCCGTGACCGGACAGAACATCTCGAACATCAACACCCCCGGTTACACGCGGCAGACTGCGCTGCAGTCCGCGCGTGATCCGAGTTTTACCGGAGCCGGATACATCGGCAACGGCACCAGCATCGTCGATGTGCAGCGTATCCATAACCAGTTCCTGACCAATCAGGTACGCTCCAGCACGTCGATGAATTCCGAAGTGACCACCTTTCAGAGCCAGATCGAAGAGCTCAACGGATTGTTGTCAGGCACGGCTACCGGCATCAATCCTGCGATGCAGAGCTATTTCAATGCACTGCAAACGGCGGTCGAGGACCCGGCCAGCCTGCCGGCGCGGCAGTTGTTTCTGGCTGAAGCGGACGGGCTGGCGGGCAAATTCAACACGGTTCACCAACGCCTGACCGCGCAGAATCAGTTCCTCGGCCAGCAGATGGGCACGGTCACTGATCAGGTTACGCGGTTGGCCGGTAATGTCGCTGCGTATAACAACTCGATTGCAACGGCCGCTGCCCAGGGCGCCCAGCCCAACGACCTGCTCGATGCGCGTGATGAAGCCATCCGTCAGCTGAGTCAGTACGTTGGTGTGACCGTAGTGCCGCAGGATGACAGCACCGTCAACCTGTTCATCGGTACCGGTCAGCCACTGGTGGTCGGCAATGATGCTTCCGCCCTGGTAACCGGCCCGGGACGCGCCGATCCAAACCGCGTCGAAGTCCGCTTGCGCAGCGGTAATACCGAACAGGACGTCACCTCGCTCATCTCCGGCGGCGAGCTTGGCGGGATGATTCGCTATCGTGGCGAGCTGGACAACGCTCTGAACTCGGTAGGCCGGCTGGCGCTGGCGTTTGCCAGCGAGACCAACCAGCAGTTGGCCCAGGGGCTGGATCTCAATGGCAAGGCGGGAACTGCTCTGTTTGCCAACATCAACACTGTTGAACAGATGGAGCAGCGCAGCGTCGCGATCGGGGAGGATGTCAACGGCTCGCTAAAAATATCGATAGATGACACATCCAAGCTCACCACTTCGGACTACGAAGTGTCCTACACAAACGGCACGGAGACCGTTCGGCGTCTATCGGATGGAAAGATCATCGAGCCCAACGCTGATGGCCAGTACGACGGTTTTTCGATCGAGCCTTCAACCACGTCCATGAAAGGTAGATTTCTTGTGATGCCGACGCGTTCGGGGGCGGCATCCATAGACGTGCAGATGAAAAACCCGCAGGACCTGGCGTTTGCTGCGCCAGTAGCGGTTGGGGCAAATCTGAACAACCGCGGAACCGGTGTCGTGTCGCTGGAGTTACAGCGAGGGCAGGCATTTGACGTTGATAGGCTAACAGGCGGGCTCCCAGTAACGCTGGAACGCACTGCGACCGGCTACAGGCTGTTGGACCGAAACGATAGTCCGGTAACCCAAGGCGGGGTAGAGGTTACTTTCGCCGACGACACTAAGAAGGCGAACATTCAGGTAGGAGAGTATAACTTCACGTTGAAGCTTTCCGGCCAGCCGTCGACAGGTGATCGGTACGAGGTCAACTTCAATCCGGGTACGTCGGACAACCGCAACGCACTGCAGCTTTCGAGCCTTCAGACCGATGCGGTAATGGGCAAAACCGACGTCAATCCCAAGGGATTCTCGCTAGCCGATGGTTACGGCACGCTCATCCAGCATGTCGGGACCCAGACGGCGCAGGCGCGGGCGGAAAGTGAGGCAAGCGGGGCGGTGCTCAAGCAAGCCGTGAATAACCGCGATTCGGTTTCCGCAGTCAACCTCGACGAAGAGGCCGCAAACCTGATCAAGTTCGAGCAGTACTACAACGCGTCGGCGCAGGTCATCCAGATCGCCCGCTCCATGTTCGATACGCTGATAAGCAGCATGCGCTAAGGAAAACGTCCATGCGAATCTCGACCATTCAGGCATTCAACAATGGCGTGCTGGGTATGCAGAACACCTACGCTAACGTGACGCGCACCCAGGAGCAGATCAGTTCGGGCAAGCGCATCATGACGCCAGCTGATGACCCGGTGGGCAGCGTCCGTCTGCTGCAGTTGGAGCAGCAGGCAAGCAAGCTTGATCAATACCAGTCGAACCTGACCGCCGCGACCAACAGCCTTAGCCAGGAAGAGGCGACGCTCAATTCGGTCAACAATATCCTGCAGCGGGTCCGTGAGATCACGCTCGAAGCGGGTAACGGCGCCCTGGACCAGGGCGGGCGTACCGCTCTGGCGCAGGAGCTGGCCGAACGCGAGCAGGAACTGTTCGGGCTGATGAATTCGAAAAACGCCCGCGGCGAGTATTTGTTCGGCGGCTACAACAGCGGCGAGGCGCCCTTCGAAAAACTATCCGATGGTAGCTATGACTATCGTGGCGACGAGGGGCAGCGCTCTATCCAGATCGCCAGTTCCAAGTTGATAGCCCTCAATGACAATGGCAAGAGCCTGTTCGTTGATATTCCCCATGCGAGCAAGGTGGAGACCAAGGTCGACAAAGGTCAAGGGCGGATATCGCTGGGTGAAATTACCGACCAGGCAGCCTTCGACACCGCGTTCGCGACAGAACGTTCGATGACTTTTTCGCTGATCGAAGTTGGCGAAGCGCTGCATGTTCAGCCATCTGGAGATCCTACGCCAGACTCATTCGCGCTAACGGTCAACGAAGACGGAACGTACAGCGCCACAGTGTCGGGAGTATCGATCACGCTCCATGGGGAACTCGCAAAAGACGATAGTTTCACTATCGCAAACAAGGAGACGCGCGGCGTGCTCGATACCATCTCCCAGCTCCGAAAAACTTTGGAAAACGGTGGCGACAGCCCAGACGACAAGCGCCTACGCAGCGAGGCGCTAGCGCTCAGTCTGGAAAACATCGACAACGCGATGAACAAGGTCCTCGGCGTGCAGACATCCATCGGCGCGCGGATGAACATCATCGAGTCCACCGGCAATGAGCACGCCGAGTCCGAGCTGATCAACAAGACCGTCAGGTCAGGAATCGAAGATCTCGACTATGCCGAAGCGCTGAGTCGTCTAAGCCTGCAATCGGTCGTTCTGCAGGCAGCGCAACAGAGCTACGTCAAGATAAGCAATCTGAGCCTGTTCAATCTTATCCGCTAGCGCTGTGAGCCTTTGCCTGGTCCCGCTCGGCCAGGCCATCCAGGATAGGGCATTCGGGGCGGTGGTCGCCCCGGCAA
>CAYZFU010000062.1:0-8430 GCA_964477725.1 uncultured Halopseudomonas sp. | reverse complement strand
GTTCCGCATCTCCTGCAGCCCGGCAATCTTTTCGTCCAGCTCCTGAAGATGCTGTTCGGTCAGCGTCTTCACCTGCGCGCTGCTGCGCTCTCGGTTCTGCCATAGCGCCAGCAGCTGGCCGATCTGCTCGATACTGAACCCGAGACTGCGGGCGCGCTGGATGAAGCGCAACGTATGCAGGTCGCGTTCATCATAACGTCGGTAACCCGCCGGGCTGCGATCAGCCGAGGGTAACAGGCCGATCGACTCGTAGTGCCGGATCATTCGTGCGGTCAATCCGCTGGCCTTGGCGGCCTGGCTTATATTCATGACGCCCCCGGTTTCCAGCGCCGCAACAGCAGCGCATTGGCGACCACGCTGACACTGCTTGCTGCCATCATCGCTCCCGCCATCATCGGACTCAATAGGCCGACGGCGGCCAGCGGAATGCCGAAGCTGTTGTAGACAAACGCCCAGAACAGATTCTGGCGAATCTTGCGCCAGGTGTGCCGGGAGATGTCCAGCGCCGCCGGCACCAGGGTGGGATCGCCGCGCATCAGGGTGATCCCTGCACTGTGCATCGCCACGTCCGTTCCGGTGGCCATGGCCATGCCGACGTCGGCGGCGGCAAGGGCCGGGGCATCGTTGATCCCATCACCGATCATCGCCACAGTCCGGCCCTGTTGACGCAGAGCCTCGACGTGCCTGGCCTTGTCTTCCGGAAGCACCTGCGCTTCCACATGATTGATACCCAGCTCATCACCTACCGCATCGGCGGCGGCCTGGCTGTCGCCACTGATCAGCCAGCTGTCGATGCCCAGGGCAGAAAGCTGGCTGATGGTTTTAGCAGCCCCGGGTTTGAGGCCGTCGGCGAAAGCCATCATGGCAACGGCGCGTGGCGATCCGTCGTCTACTGCGAGCCAGGAGAGCGTTCTGCCGCGGGATTCCTGTCGCGCAGCGGGTTCATCCCAGGCTTCCAACGGTACGTTTTTCTCGCGCATCATGGTTCGATTCCCAAGCCACAAGCGGATGTCCCCAACGGTACCGCTCGCACCACGGCCGGCGAGCACTCTGAAGTCTCCAGCTGGTGCTGCATCGATCTTCTGAGATTCGGCGTGACGCAACAGGGCGGCTGCCAGGGGATGTTCGGCATGCTTCTGGATAGCTACCGCCCAGGCGAGTGCCTGGTTGGCGTCGCCACCGGGTAGTGTGTCAAAGGCGCTGACTTCCGGCTTGCCGACGGTCAACGTTCCGGTCTTGTCGAAGATGACGGTATCGACCCGGTGCGCCAGCTCGAGCGCCTGGGCGTCCCGAATCAGGATGCCATGGCGCGCAGCAATGCCGGTGCCGACCATGATCGCCGTCGGCGTTGCCAGGCCCAGGGCACAGGGGCAGGCGATCACCAGCACGGCAATGGCGTTGAGCAGCGCCTGTTCGGCCCCGAGCACAGCGCTGCCGACAAGCCAAGTGAGCAGGGCGATCCCCAGTACTACCGGTACGAAGATGGCGCTGACCCGGTCGACGAGCCGCTGGATCGGCGCCTTGGAAGCCTGCGCACTTTCAACCATGCGCACGATCCGCGAGAGCATGGTGTCGTGGCCGACGGCATGGGTGCGAATGATCAGCACGCCGTCCTGGTTCATTGACCCGGCGCTGACCCTGTCTCCGGGTTGTCGACTGACCGGCAGGCTCTCACCGGTCAGCATCGACTCGTCGACATGCCCACCACCTTCGACAACTTGTGCGTCGACCGGGATGCGCTCACCCGGCTGGACGACCAGCACATCATTGGTTCTTATCTGCTCCAGGGGCACAAGTCGGTCGCCGTCGGGGCCGCGCAGCCTGGCGGTATCGGGTCGCAGCGCGGTCAGGGAGCGGATTGCTTCGAGTGTCTGGCCCTTCGCGCGGTTTTCCAAATACTTGCCGAGCAGCACGAAGGTGATAATCACGGCCGAGGCTTCGTAATACAGAGCGGGCATGTCGCCCGGTGCAGCGTTGATCAGGTTCCAGGTGCTCAAGGTCCACCCCGCGGTGGTCCCTATCGCGACAAGCAAATCCATGTTGCCGGTACGGTTGCGCAATGCATGCCAGGCACCACGGTAAAATCGCGCGCCGAAATAGAACTGCACGATTGAAGCCAGCAGCAGTTGTACGAGCGGGGGCACCATCCAGCCATGCACGCCGACAACGTCCGGAATCATCCCCAACGCCAGCGGTGCGCTGAGAATGGCGGCGCCGATCAAATGCCGTCTTTCCAGTCTCAGGCGCTGGCCGGCGGGATCCTCGCCTGCGGCGGGTTTTTCGTCCACCCAGCGACCGGGATAACCGGCGCGATCCAGCGCTTCAAGCACGGCGTGCGAGTCCGTACTCGGCAGCATGGTCAGGCGTGCCTGTTCGCTAGCCAGGTTCACCTCGGCACGGATGACGCCCTCCACGCCGAGCAGCGCCTTCTCCGCCCGCCGCACGCAGCTGGCACAGGTCAAGCCCTGGAGCTCTACCTGGCGTTCCTGCACATCGATCGGGTAACCGGCCTCGCTCAACGCTTCGGCAGCAGGGCCCAGGTCTGCCGGTCGTTCGAGCTCTACTCGCGCGGTCTCCGATGCCAGGTTCACTTCAGCAGAGCGAACGCCGGGGGACGCGTGCAGCGTCTTTTCCACACGCCGCACACAGCTGGCGCAGGTCATGCCGCCAATATTCAGGGTCACGATGCTCATGATTGCCTTCCCATCTGAGTAATGCCTGCATCGTCAGCTTTCACACCATGTCAAGGTCAAGTGCGACTGCTTCAGAATCCAAAGGGAGGCGTGCTCGAGCCTTCGCCGAGCTTGAGGCCGACCTTGAGAATCCAGTCGTTATCCATGGCCGCAACGACCCAGGTGTGGCCTTCCCATTCGACACTGTCGCCCACCACCGGGTGCCCGCCGAACTGCCGGCCAAAGAAGCTGGCGAGCGTCAGCTCGGCCAACTCCGGCGGCACATCGAAGCCATAGAAACGGCCGACCTCGCCGAGACGCGCCTCGCCTTCGAGGATGAAGTCGCCGAAGAACTTGCGGTTTTCCAGATAGCGTGGGGTCTGAGCCCGGCTGAATAACTTGGAGAGGGCCGGCAGGTCGCCGGAGCGTCCTACCACGCACAACACATCGTTGAGCGCCAACTGGGTGCTGCCGGTCGGATGCAACAGCTTGCTGCCACGAAACAGCGCGGCGATACGCGTATCGGTCGGCATCGTCAGATCGCGCAAATGGCTGCCAACGCACCAGTTGGCGTTGTCGAGCTGATAGATCATCAACTCGAATTCACCACCCACCGCAACATCCAGGCTGGTGCGCTGCAGCGGCTCTGGTTGTGGGGGAATCTCTACCCGACACCAGCGAGCCATCAGTGGCAAGCTCGAGCCCTGTAGCACAAGCGAAACCAGCACCACCACAAAAGCGATATTGAACAGCAGCTGTGCCTGATCGAGGCCGGCCATAAGCGGGAATATGGCAAGAATGATCGGCACAGCGCCGCGCAGTCCTACCCAGGCGATAAACAGCCGCTCCCGCCATGAGAATACGAAAGGCGCGAGGCAGATCATGACGGCAACCGGTCGCGCGACGAAAATGAGAAAAAGCGCGATGGCAACCGCCGGCAGCGCAAGCGGCAACATGGCGCTCGGCGTCACCAGCAGGCCGAGCATCAGGAACATGCCGATCTGGCTCAGCCAGGCCATGCCGTCCTGAACATGCAGGATATTCTGCAGGTTGCGCACCCGCCGGTTACCCAGGATCAGGCCGGTCACGTAAATGGCGAGAAAGCCGCTGCCACCGATCGCGTTGGTGGCTGCGAATACCAGGATGGCGCCGCTGGTGATGAGCAGGGGATAAAGCCCGGTCGCGAGTTGAACGCGATTGACCAGCCAGGCGAGGAACACGCCTCCGCCCAGGCCGCAGAGGCCGCCGATGCCGAACTGCTGGATCAGCATCAGCAGAAAACTCCAGCTGAAGCTGTACTGACCTGCCGCGAGCATCTCGACCAGGGTAACCGTCAGGAAGATGGCCATGGGATCGTTGGATCCGGACTCGATCTCAAGGGTCGCACCGACACGCTGTTTGAGGTTGAGCCCTTTGCCCTGCAGCAGCGAAAAGACTGCCGCTGCGTCGGTCGAGCCGACGATCGCGCCGAGCAACAGGCCCTGCATCCAATGCAGATTCAGCAACCAGGCGGTGAGTAATCCGGTAAGGACCGCACTGACCAACACGCCGAGGCTGGCCAGTGACATCGCGGGCCACAGACCGACCCGAAAGTTCTCGACGCGGGTCCGCATGCCGCCGTCGAGGAGAATAATCGCAAGCGCCAGGCTGCCAATGGTGTACGCCATGCTGGCGTTGTGAAAGACGATGCCGCCGGGACCGTCTTCGCCAGCGAGCATGCCGATGATCAGGAAGATCAACAGTAAGGGTATGCCCAGCTTCGATGAAAGCGAACTGGCAAGAATGCTCGCGCAAAGCAGGATAGCGCCGATGAGAAAAAGGGTGTTGATGTAATCCATCCCGGGTTTTCCGTTGTCGAGCCGCCGATGCGGCCCACTATAACGCGAGGGCCGGTGCGCGTGCGTGAGATGCAGAAAAAAGCTGTATAGTCAGGGCATTGCGCAATCGGAGCGATCGTCACATGGCTGCTGCCCTGGCCCTGCTCAGCAAGCTTTTACCGCTGTACATCACCGTAGGTCTGGGCTGGCTGGCTGGGCGCTATCTGCAGGCGAGCGGCAAGCATATCGCGGGGATCATGCTGTACATGGTTACCCCTGCGGTCATTTTCGCCGGGGTGATGAGCGCACCCTTGACTCCGAGCGTCGTCCTGCTTCCGCTGCTGGTATATGCTTTCTGCACGCTCGTTGCTCTGGTGCATTTGTGGGTTGCGCGCCGTTGGCTGAACGAGGCAGCCAACATGATTCCGCTCACCGTTGGCACGGGTAACACCGGGTACTTTGGTATTCCTGTCGCTCTGCTGCTCTTCGGCGAAGAAGGCGTTGGCCTGTACATCGTATGCATGCTCGGGACCACGCTGTTCGAGAGCTCGTTGGGTTTCTATCTTGCAGCACGTGGCCGCTTCGGCGTCCGCGATTGCCTGGTCAAGGTAATCCGGCTGCCATCGCTCTACGCGTTTTGCCTCGGGGTCACGCTGAATTTTGCAGAGATCGGCATTCCCGCGATCATGCAGCCGTTGTTCGACAACCTCAGGGGTACTTACAGCATTCTTGGCATGATGATCATCGGGATGAGTATTCTCTCCCTGCAGGGTCTGGCCGGGGATGTGCGCTTCACACTGCTGGCCTTTATCGGCAAGTTCGTCGCGTGGCCGCTGTTAGCTGTGACGTTCTGGTGGGTGGACAGCAACTGGCTGGGCGTTTATGACCCGGCGATCCACCGCTCGCTGTTCCTGGTCTCGATAACGCCGATCGCAGCCAACACAGTGGTCATCGCCACGCTGCTGGATACTTCGCCGCGCCAGGTTGCCGGAACGGCGCTGCTAAGTACCGTGTTCGCCTTGCTCTACATCCCGCTGATGGTTTCGCTCTTCGTCAGCTAGCGGGCCCGATCAAAGCGGCAGCGCCAGGTAGAACTGCGCCCCCTGGTCCGGGCGTGAGTGCACGCCGATATGCCCCCCGTGCAGCTGCACGATTTCCTTGCATAACGCCAGCCCCAGTCCGGCCCCGCCTTTCTTGCGCCCGATCTGCACGAAGGGCTCGAACACGCGAGCCTGTTGGCTGTAGGGAATGCCTTCGCCGTTATCCTTGACGCTGATGATGACCCGTTCGCCCTGTCGCCAGGCCTGTAGCCGTATGTGGCAGGCTTCCTTGCAGTGACGGAGCGCATTGCCGATCAGGTTGTCCAGCACGCGTTCGATCTGCAGGCGATCAAGCGAGACGATCGGCAACTCTTCATGCAGTTCGACTTCCAGCGCCACGCCTTTCTCTTCGGCCTGGGCTATGAAACGCTGCTGCGTATGAACCAGAAGTTCGCGCACGTCACAGGGAGCCAGGTCGATTTTCTGCAAGCCGTTCTGATAGCGTGAGAAGTTCAGAAGATCATTGATCAGCTTGACCAGGCGGCGCATCTCCTCATCAACCGTGCGCAGCAGATCCTGTTGCCTTGCGCCGAGCGAGGCGAGCTGCTCCTGGAGCAGGCTGAACGCCATGTGCATGCCGGTGACGGGGGTGCGCAGCTCATGCGAGGCCCGTAGTACGAATTCGCTTCGGACACGCTCGAACGCGCGGTCTTCGGTAACATCTCGCACCACCATCACCGCTCCGACGATCCGATCCACGTCATTGCTGACCGGAGTCAGGCTGTACGTCAGCAGCCGGCTTTCGCCGTTGGCCTCGATATCCAGGTCTTCGACTGCCTGCTGCAGCGAGCCATGGACGAGAACCTGGGTTAACTGTTCATCGAGTTCCGGCCGGGCCAGTACCTCGCCCGGACGTAACCCGATCGCGCCTTCATCCCAGCCGAGTTGTCGCTGCGCTACCGGATTGAAGTGTTCCAGGCAGCCCTCGCGGTCGAAAATCAACAACCCGTCATTGATGCTGTCGAGTACCGCTTGCAGCCGTCGCCGCTCCGCCTGCAACGCCTCGACATCGCTGTTCTTGAATTCGCGCAGTGCTTCGGCCATCAGGCCGAAACGGCGGCTCAGGGCCGAGAGCTCGGCAACGGGGGACAACGGCAGGATCACTTTGAAGTCGCCCCGGCCAATCTGGTCGGCTGCGCGAGCCAGCGCTTCGATCGGCCGACCGAAGCGTTGGGCGATGCTGTGTGCCGTGATGAATCCAATCAGCAGCACGGCGATGCCGATCAACCCCAGGAGCGCTGCCATAAGCCAGGCTCGTTCGCGCGATTCGGCGTCTGTCGCCTGGACTTCGGACAGATAATGCATCTGAACTTCGTTGATACGATCACGCATCGTCGTCAGTGCCTGGCCGAGTTCGTCGGTATGTAGCAATTGCCGGCGTACATCGTACGGACGGCTCAGCACATCACTGAATACCGCATAGGCCTGTTCAATCTCTTCGAGCGCGCGCTCGTCTTCCTCGGTCATCGCCGCTGCGCGCGCGCGCACCAGCCATCCACGGAACGTATAATCGGACACCCTGAGCGCCTCGCGATCGAGTCGCTCGCCGATAATCAGCACGAATTGCGTACCGATTTCCTTGCGCATGCCCATGGTAGCTTCGATCAGATTGATGTTGCGCGACATCACCTGGCTCTGGCTCTTGGTCAGCTGAAGTACGCTGAAGATGCCCAGGAGCAGGCCGAGGAGGGCTACCGTCAGCAGGGCACTGGTGCTGACGAATAGCCGGTTTCTCAGATTCATAAGCCCAGCTGCTTGCGCTTGCGGTATAGCGTCGAGGCGTCGATTCCCAGCGTCCGTGCCGCCTGGTCCAGTGTTTCGCTGTTGGCGAGCACAGCAGCAATATGCGCCTTCTCCAGTTCCAGCAGACTCATTTCTGCGCCGATCTTCGGTGAACTGCTCGGCGCCGCTTCGCCGAAACCGAGATGGGCTACCTGCACGCTTTCGAGCGGGCAGATGATGCTCGCTCGCTCGATGACGTTACGCAATTCGCGAATATTGCCCGGCCAGTGATACTTGAGCATGGCGTCGCGCGCTTCGGCGGAAAAGGCGCGGGCAGGGCGTCCGTATTCTTTAACGAAGTGAGCCAGGAAGCGATCCGCAAGGTCGAGGATGTCTTCGGTCCGCTCGCGCAGAGGCGGCAGATTGACGGTGATGACATTGAGACGGTAGAAAAGGTCTTCGCGAAACTGGCCGGCCTTGACCATTTCGGCCAGATCCAGGTTTGTCGCGGCGAGGATTCGGACGTTCGCATGGCGGGTGACGGGGTCGCCGATCCGCTCGTATTCCTTGTCCTGAATGAAGCGCAACAGCTTCGGCTGCAGCGACATCGGGAAGTCTCCGATTTCATCCAGGAACAACGTGCCGCCATCAGCCTGACTGACCCGCCCCAGCGTGCTCTCATTGGCTCCGGTAAAGGCGCCGCGGGTATGACCGAACAGCTCACTTTCCATCAATTCCCCTGTCAGCGAAGGGCAGTTGATCGTCACGCATTCCTTCTTGGCCCGCTTGCTCCAACGGTGAATGGCCCGGGCCAATTCGCCCTTGCCGGTACCGGACTCGCCGAGAATCAGCACATTGGCGTCGGTGCCAGCCACCTGACGCGCAGTCTCCAGAACACCCATCATCGACGGGCTGCGCGAGTCGAGGCCGTCATGCGGCTTGCGTACTTCTCCTTCCAGCGCTTCCAGGCGGGCAGCCAGCCGACGCACTTCCAACTGTTTGGAGGCGGCAAGACGGAGTTGATCGGGAGTGCAGGGTTTGACCAGATAGTCCATGGCCCCGGCCTGCATGGCGTCTACAGCGGTGTCAACGGCGGAATGGGCAGTGACGATGACGACG
>CAYZFU010000061.1:4569-15480 GCA_964477725.1 uncultured Halopseudomonas sp. | reverse complement strand
ATCTGGTCCACCGGTGCGCCCTGGAAAACCTGGAACGACTGAGCGGAGAGTCCCATGATTATCGTTGATACGGCCCTGGCACGACGCCAGGCCGAAGGCCGACCGATTCGTGTCGGCATGGTCGGCGCCGGGTTTCAGGGCAGCGGGATAGCGCTGCAGATCATGACCGCGGTCACGGGCATGGAGCTGTGTGCGGTAGCCAACCGCAATATCGCCGGCGCAGTGGCCGTGTACGACCAGGTTGGCATCCAGCCGCAGCGCTGTGACACGCGCGCCGAGCTCGAGCGCTTGATTGCCGAAGGCCGGCCTGCGGTCACCGAGGATGCCGAGGCGCTGGCCAGCGCGGATGGTCTGGATGCGATCATCGAGGTGACCGGGTCGATCGAATATGCCGCCCGCGCCGTCCTCGCCGCGCTCGAGCACGGCAAGCACGTGGTGCAAATGAACGCCGAGCTCGACGGCACCATCGGCCCGATTCTGAAGACCCGTGCCGACGCCGCCGGCGTTATCTATACCTTTTCCGATGGCGATCAGCCGGGCGTGCAGATGAACCTGTACCGCTTCGCTGCAGGCATTGGCGTCAAACCGGTACTGTGCGGCAACATCAAGGGGCTGCATGACCCGTACCGCAACCCGACCACGCAGGAGGCCTTTGCCAAGCGCTGGGGTCAGAAGCCGGCGATGGTGGCCTCGTTTGCCGATGGTACGAAAATTTCGTTCGAGCAGGCGATCGTCGCCAACGGTACCGGCATGCAGGTCGCACGCCGCGGCATGCTCGGGCCGGATTTCTCCGGTGGCGATCCGGGCGCTCCGCTGGTGCCGATCGAACAGACGGTATCGGCCTTCGAGGAGCATATCGATCCCTCCGGGCCGGGCCTGGTCGACTACGTGGTCGGAGCGCGTCCGGGGCCGGGCGTCTTCGTGCTCGGGACCCTCGACAATGCGCGGCAGAAGCATTATCTGGAGCTCTACAAGCTGGGCAAAGGACCGTATTACTGCTTCTACACGCCATACCACCTTTGCCATTTCGAGGTGCCCAACTCGGTGGCCCGCGCGGTGTTGTTCTCCGATCCGGTACTGACGCCCAAGGGAGGGCCGCAGGTCGGCGTGATCGCCGTGGCCAAGAAAGACCTCAAGGCGGGTGACGTCATCGAGGAATTCGGTGGTTACGAGGTGTATGGCGTGGCCGATAACATCGACGTGGTTCGCCGTGAGCGACTCCTGCCGGTTGGTCTTGCGCTGGGTTGCACGCTCAAGCGTGCGGTATCCAAGGATGCGCCGCTGACCTTTGACGACGTCAGCTTTCCGCAAGGCCGCCTGGTCGATCAGCTGTATGCCGAGCAGGAAGCGCTTTTCGCCTGACCAACCGTGCCTGCCGGCGCTGGCTGATACCGGTGCCGGCAGGCCTTTCTTGCCTTCACGGAGCACGGCAATGATTTACCACGAAACCGAATTGAAGGACGCCTGGCTGATCGAGCTGGAGCTTCGCGGTGACGACCGCGGCTTTTTCGCCCGCACCATGTGCCGCGACGAATTCGAAAAACACGGCATGGCGACCGATTATGTCCAGCAGAACATGTCGGTCTCGGCGTTCAAGGGCACGCTACGCGGCATGCATTATCAGTTGCGTCCCTATGCCGAGGCCAAGCTGATCCGTTGCCTTCGCGGAGCTATCGTCGATGTGATCGTCGACATCCGCGCTGATTCGCCGACCTATCTGAAACATCAGATGTTCGAGCTGACGGATAGCAATCGCAATCAGCTGTACGTACCGCCCGGGTTTGCGCACTCGTTTCAGACGCTGACCGACGACGTCGAAGTCAGCTATTTGGTGTCGTCGCCTTATGCCCCGCAGTACGAGCGGGGGTTGCGCTATGACGATGAGCGGCTGGGTATCCAGTGGCCGGAGAAGGTCACGACCATCTCCGACAAGGATGCTGCCTGGCCGTTAATTAGCGAGCAGACGGAGCCGCTGTTCTGAGCGGCGATTATTGCTGGCGTCACGGAAATAGGTGACCGTGTCGCCGGCTGGCGCGTAGTAGCGTACCGAGACACCGAGCGTCTCGATAGGCGCGTCTGCGGGTTCGCTCATGGGACGGAATCGTCCGCTTTCCATCAACCCGCGCAACACGATTCCTGCCTTGTGGAATTCACCGCGACGCAGCAGTTTGAACATCACCTTCCATTGATGCAGCGTGGCCATGACCACGCGGCGCTGTTTGTAGTACTTGCGCGCAACGAACATCTCGTTGCGGATCAGGTGGCGGTGGTATTCGATACGGTTTGGATTACGCTCGGCGACAATATCGATCGAGCCGCTTTCCTGCCGCAGGTGCTGCACCTTGCTGGCCCCGACCAGGAAGCCGGGAGCATCTTCGGTGATGCGCAAGGTGTACTCGCTGTCCTCACCCCAGATGAACATCGACGCCAGCGGCAACCCGTGTTCGCTCAGCGTGGAACGCGGCACCAGGATCGAAACGAAGGTGGCCCGGCGAATCGGTACGATGCCGTGTTGCAGCGTCAACGGCCAGTTCTGGTAGTTGATGCGGTTGAGGCGGTCGTCGAGGTGCGGCGAATTGGTGATCAGGCCTTTCTCGGTATACGCAGTCGACAGCAGATAGGAGTGATCGATGCCTTCGCTGTTGAGCAGCGCGTCGGACTCTTCCAGCCGCAGGAGAGCATCAGGCTCGGGAATGACGTCATCATCCATCATCCAGACGAAGTCTGCACCGTTCTTGTAGGCGATGCGAAAGCCGGCGTTGAATCCGCCGGAAGCGCCGATGTTTTCCGACAATACATACACCTTGAGAAACGGAAAACGTTCCTGCAGAAGCATCTGTTCGGTACCGTCGGTGCTGGCGTTATCGATGACGATAACCCCGTCGCAGGGGCGGGTTTGAGCATAAATGGCGTCGAGACACCGTTTAAGCAGATCCTTGCGGTTGTAGGTGAGAACTACAGCGAAGATCTTATTCATGACCAATATTCCTTAGTTGGTGAAGGCAGTCCTTTAAAGCGAAAACGTAAATCCTGTTACATGGCGAAACACCCTGTTACAACCCTTCGAATAGCGCAATGCCGCCTCGGTTCCCCTCGCGCGACGGACGGCTGGCAGGCCGAGCGCCCTAACCTGCCGCTGTATGCCAATCCATTGCTGCGGATGACAACGCGGCTGGGTATCCACCCTGGTAATAAATCAGACATTGCGAGCGATAACCCGTTCAGTGGCTGAAAAACCATGCGACAACCAGGAGCAGCAGTAGCAGCCAGGCGCTCCAGACCACCGGCTCGCCGGATAAGCTGCGGTTGAGCTGCCGTTCCAAGGTACGCAAGTTCAGCCCGGCCCGGCCGGAGGGAAGGCGAGGCGGTCTCTGCAAGACTCGCACCAGGCGCAGTGACAGATACCGCGCCGGCTGCGGCAGACGCCCGGCTGCCGGGGAGCTCGACCTGACCCGGCTGGCGCAGGCGAGCATCAGGCAAGCGACGGCGATCGGCCAGAGCATGCTCCAGCCATAAGACCAGCTAAGGCTGTACAGCAAAGCGCTGCGCAGCTCTGGCCAGGCCCAGGGAAGCACCAGCGAAGCCAGGCAGAGCGGGACCCAGAAGGCTGTCTGTGCTGGAGGAATATGACCGGTTGCGGGCTGTTCGCGAAGCATCAGCCAGACGGCTCTGCCTGCCAGCAGCGCCGTGCCGACCGAACCTATGGTCAGCAGAACGGCCCAGTCCGCCCAGACGCTCTCGGTCATAAGGCTCTTGAGCTGGGTTTTTACCGCTCCGCCGCTGGTCAAGGGAGCACCTGCCAGCGCCAGCGCAGCGATCACCAGCAGCGCCAGATGCAGCGGCCTCAACTTCTGCTGGTGGGCCAGGCCTGCTGCCATGAACAGCGCACCCTTGGCCAGGCCGTGATGGACTGCATACAACGCCAGCAGGGTTGCGGCGGCACCTCGGTGATCCGGCTCGCTCCAGGCCAGTGCGATGATGATCAGCAGATAGCCGATCTGACTGACCGAAGAATAGGCCAGCACGCTCTTCGCGCGGGGCTGCAGGAGGCCGAACACCACGCCATAGAAAGCTGTCACCAGGCCGAGTCCGAGCAGGACCTGCGCAGCCTGCCCGGCAAGGGCCGCTTGTTCCATAGGCAGAAAGCGCCATATTCCGAGTACGCCCGCCTTGAGCATGGCTCCCGAAAGTACCGCACTGGCAGCGGGGGGTGCGGCAGGGTGGGCCATGGGTAGCCAGACGTGAAGCGGCCAGAAGCCGGCCTTTATGCCGAAGCCTACTACCAGCAACAGGGCAGCGAGCTCCGACACCGGCGCTTGCTGCAAATCGCCGAACAACAGGCTGCCGCCGGCGGCATCGATACGCAGCAGCATGCCGGCGAATACCAGCATTTCGCCGAGGATCGCCAGCTGCAGATAGAGGCGTCCGGCTTGCCGCGGGCCCGGGCCGGCCAGGTGTGCCACCAGCGCATAGGCGGCGAGACTCATCATCGAGAACCCGACGTAGAAGCCTGCAGCGTCGAGCGAGACGATCAGCAGCAGGTTGCCTGCCAGAGCGATCGACCACAGGCTCCAGAAGCGTCGCAGATGCTCTCGCAGCGTCGGGTCATGGTAGGCGAAGCCGGTGGCGCAGCCCCACAGCAGGGCAGTGAACGCCAGCCAGGCCTGCCCCAGCGGATCATTCACGCCCCATCGCGCGCCCGGCCAGAGCATCGAGATCATCAGCGGCTCAGGATTGACCGCAACGCAGAGCAAGGCCGGCAGGGCGCTGGTCCAGGCCCAGGCTGTGCTACGCGACCAGCGCAGAGCCAGCGCACCGGCAAGCAGCGGAGCGATGACGCCCACCAGCCACAGCCAGCTCACAGGCCGAACTCCCGGTTGACGATCAGCTGTGCCCAGGACAGCGGGCTGAACGAGGCTCCGGCGAACAATCCGGCCAGAAGGGCCAGGCCCGCGGTGAATACGGTCGGCGCAAGCAGCATCCAATGGGTTTCGCCCCAGCCCGGTCGACCGTTTCCGAGTGGCCGTTCGTCAGGCCAGGTAGGCGGGGCAGGCCGGAACCAGGCGCGATACAGCAGCGGCAGAAAATAGGTCGCGTTCAGCAGACCGGAGAGCACCAGCACCAGCAGTACCCAGCCGGCACCGACTTCCAGGGCGCCCAGCCCCAGATACCACTTGCTGATAAACCCGGCGACGGGAGGCACGCCGATCATGCCCAGCGCGGCGATACTGAACGCAATCATGGTCAGCGGCATGCGCCGGCCGACACCGTCGAGTTCGCGAATCGAGTGGATGCCCAGTGTTTCGGCGAGGTTGCCGGCGCAGTAGAACAGCGTCACCTTCATCAGGCCCTGATGGACCAGATGCGCCAGCGCGCCGACTGCGGCAATCGGGCCGAGCAGTGCCACGCCGAGCAGAATGTAGGAGACCTGGCTGACCGTGGAATATGCCAGCCGCTTTTTCAGCTCACGCTGCTGCAGCGCCTTGATCGACCCGTAGAGAATCGTCGCGGTCGCCAGAACCAGCAGCGGCACGTGCAGTTGCAGCTCCGCGATCAGCTCCACCCCGAACACGTCGTAGACCACCCGGATGATGCCGAACGCGCCAGCCTTGACCACCGCAACCGCATGCAGCAATGCACTGACCGGCGCGGGAGCGACCATCGCTCGCGGGAGCCAGCCGTGCAGCGGCACGATGGACGCCTTGACCCCCAGGCCCACCAGCAGCAGGGCAAAGGCGCAGATCAGCGTCCCGCTGTGGCCGGCATCGTTTGCCAGATAGCCGCCTGGAGTGAAATCCGTCGTGCTGCCGCCCTGGGCATGCAGCAGGGCGATGCCAACCAGCAACAGCGCGCCCCCGGCGAGCGTGTAGCCCAGGTACAGCCGGCCGGCGGCGAGCGCCTTCGGCGTGCCCCGGTGAACCACCAGCGGAAAGGTAGCCAGAGTGAGCATTTCGTAGAACAACAGGAAAGTGACCAGGTTGCCGGCCAGGGCAATCCCTACCGTGGCGCACACGCAGAGGCTAAAATAGCCGAAGAACCGCGAGCGCAGCGGCGAATCTTCAAGGTAGCCGATCGCATAGAAGGTCGTGGCCAGCCATAGCACGGACGACAGGGTTATGAACTGCAGCGAGAGCGCATCGGCCTGCAGGACCAGGTCACCTCCCGGCAGGAACGACAGGGTGAAGCGGTATTCGTAACCGGAGCTGACGCCGTACAGCATCACTGCGACCAGCAGGAGTTTCAGCAGCACCGCACCGATGTTCAGACCTACACGCAGACGCACCTGATCCTCACGCAGGGTGAAGATAAGTACGCCGGGTATCAGCGAGCTGAGCAGCAGCATCAAGGGTAACAGTTCGATCCAGGCGGTCATCCGTCACTCACCACGGTTAGCCAGAAGATCAGCGGCTCGCTCAGCAGCGCCATGGCCCAGACCAGCAGGGCAGGCAGCATCGCCAACCACTGCGCGAACAGATCAGGACGGTGGCCAGGCTGGTTGGTCTCGGCGCGGTTGAAGGTCAGCGCCAGCACGCGAAACACGTAACCGGCGCTGGCCAGCGTGCCGAGCAGCACGCCGACCGCCCAGGGCCAGTTGCCGGGTTCGGTCAGCAGCGGTTGAAGCAGTACCCATTTGGCGACGAAGCCACCGCTTGGCGGCAGACCAACCAGACTGCACCCGGCCAGGGCGAAGGCGAAGGTCGCCACCGGCATGGTCTGCGAGGCGCCTTTCAACGCCCAGACGCGTTTGGTGCCGAGGGTGCCCTGGATTTCGCCGGCCGCCAGAAACAGGCTGACCTTGGCCAGCCCGTGAGCGAGCACGAACAGCCACAGGGCAACCGAAAGGGTCACGCTGCGCCAGTGCAGCAGCAGGCCCAGCGCGAGCAGGGCATAACCCAGCTGCGCTACCGTGGAATAGGCCACCAGGCGCTTGAGCCAGGCGGTACGCAGTGCGGACCAGCCACCGCCGATCAGTGCCAGGATGCCGGCAATGGCGAACAAGGGCCCGATGCTGATGGCGAAGTCGGCTGGGGCAATCCGGCTCCAGACCAGCCATAAAATAAACAACGGACCTTTCACCACCAGCGCCGAGAGCAGTGCGCTGACGGCAGTAGGTGCGCGGCTGTGGGCATCAGGTAGCCACATATGCAGAGGCCAGAGTGCGCCCTTGGTCATCAGACCCAGCGTAATCAGTAGCAGGGCTATCCGTGTCGTCGCGTCATCCACGGTCATGCTGCCCAGCAGGCCGATGTCCAGCGCACCGTAGCGCCCATAGAGCAGGGCCACGCCCAGCAGATAGCACAGCGAGCCGGCCAGCGACAGCAACAGATAGCGCAAGGCAGCGGGGTACGCGTGTCGGCCGGCCAGGGCAATCATTGCTACCGCGCCGAGACCGAGCAGCTCCAGCGTCACGTACCAGTTGAACAGGTCGCGCGACAGCCATAAGGCGGCGAGGCTGGCATGCAGGAGAGACGATAGCGGCCAGTAGTCGCTGTGCCGGGTTTCGCTGTGCCGGCTGCGAGTGGCATAAATGGCGACCAGCAGATGGATCAACGCCGTGTAGGACAGCAGCAGCGAGCTGAGCATGTTGATTTCGAAGCGGATGCCCAGCGGCGCTGACCAGTCACCCAGGGCAACGTGGACCGTGCCGTCCTGCATCGCCGTCTGCAGAGCCAGCCCGCCGCAGATGAGGCTGGCGATGCTGCTGAGGATCACCCAGTAGCCCGAGCGTATGCGCAGCAGCAACAACAGCAACGCCGTTGCCAGCGGAATGGTCATGCTGCCCAGCGCCGCCAGCATCAGCGCTGCTCCGGCTTGCGCATGTCCTGGCGACCGGGCGTGGCCAGGCGCAGCGCGAAGGCCGTGGCGCTGACAGCGACCACCAATCCGGTAACGACCAGCGCGTGCGGCAGTGGATCAATTGCAACACCGCGGGTCGCCAGTGTCACCAGTACCATGAATACGCCGCTGCCCATGATGTTGATCGCGATCAGCCTGCGCATCGGGTGGGTCTGGCAACACAAGCCGTGCAGCCCGAGCGCCCATAGCAGCATGCCGAGGCCGAGGTACAGGGCAGCCTGGCTCATCCGTCCATCTCCCGATGCTCTCCTATCACCAGAAGTGACAGGCTTGCGGCGATCGTTAGCGTGGCAATGATTTCGAGCCCGAGAATCAGATGGTCTGCCATCGAGGCAGGGAAAACCAGCCATCCATCGCCCCACCCGCCAGTGACCACGGCGACGCCGAGAAATGCGATAACCCCTCCGCATACCAGGAGTCGGGTGGGAAAGCCGGCCCAGTTCATCGGTCCGATCATCCCTGCCAGGCGTAGCACCACGATGCATGCGGCCAACAAGGCCCCGGCCTGGAAAGCGCCGCCCGGAGCGTGACTGCCTCGCCACAGCAGGTATCCGCCTATCACGATGCCAAGCGGGGCGAGCAGCCGCGCCCAGGCAAGCAGAACCGGCCAGGCGGTTGGAAAGGCCTCGCCTGCAGGCCGCAGCTGTCGGACGCCCAGCAGCGCCAGCAGAAGTACCACCAGCTCGAGTAGCGTGTCCCACACACGATAGTTGAGCAACACCGCGGTCACCGGATGATCCACACCGCTGGCGGGCAAGTGGTAGTGGGTAAGCGCCGGCAACGCCGAGCGCATATCCAGCGTCGGCAGGGCCGCTTGCAGCAGGGTCGCCATGACCACAAACGCGAGCAATGCCGCTCCAATCATCCGCGGTCGCGACAGGCGAATGGCCGGCTGCGGATTGCAGCGCGCTAGCGCGCCGAACAGAAGAACACCGGTCAGTCCGGCGCCGATGGCTGCTTCCGCCAGGGCCAGGTCCGGCGCGCCGAGGCGCGCCCAGGTCAGCGCCAGCAGCAGGCCGAAGCTGATGAACATGATCACCGCGCTGTACAGATCGCGCGCATGGATCGCGGCGATCGCCAGTATCGTCAGCAACAGGCAGAGCGTGCCGTCGAAAAGCAGGTTCATATCAAGCATCGTTCGACTCCGCTGTGTGCGTCGCCGGGTCGTTGCCGGTGCGACCGGACACCTCCTGCTGGTAGTGAGCAAGCAGCTGGCAGGCCGTAGCACCCGAGCCCATGATCAGCAGCCATATCAGCAGCATCACCAGCACCTCGCGCGGACTGTCGGCGCGCAGCGCCAGTCCCGCAACCACACAGCCCAACCCCAGGGTATCGGCCTTGGTCACCGCATGCAGCCGGCAATACAGATCAGGGAAGCGCAGCAGACCAACGGTGCCGGCGATGAAGAAGAAGCCACCGGCCGCCCAGAAGAGCACGCTAAGGACCGTCAGCCATTCACTCATCGCTGGCCCTGCGTAAATATTGCACCAGTGCGGCGGAGACAACGGCGGCGAGAAGCGCCAGTACCAGTGCCGAGTCGAGCAATTCCGGCTGTTCCTGCCAGTGCGCCATGAGCAGCAGCAAAGCCGTGCCGGTGGTGCCAAAAAGCTGAATCGCCAACAGGCGGTCGGCGCGGCTGGGACCGCGCAGGATTCGCCACAAACCGGCACCTATGCTCAGCAGCAGGATGAGGGCAAGCACAGTCATGATTGGCTATCTCCGAACAGGCGGCAGAGCGAGCTCTCCAGCGCGGCCACCTGCCGCTGCCAATCGGAACCTGCATCAAGCACATGCAGACGCAACCGGTCGTCCTCGATGCCGGCTGCAAGCGTACCCGGGAGCAGACCGACCAGACCCGAGAGCAGTAGCCGGACCTGGCGATGTTTCGAGCGCACCGGATAATTCACCCAGTCGGGGGCGATCGGCAGTTGGGGATGCAGGGCGCGGCGCGCCACGTCCCAGCCACCGACGATCGCCGCAACCAGAAAGCGGGCCACAAACGGCGGCAACGCAAGCGGCCGGATAGGCAATGGTGCGAGCTGCAAGCGCAGGGCAAGCACGGTTGCGGCGATGGCGCTTGGCAGGCCGAGATACCAACCGGTATTGCCTGCCAGCAGCAGCCACAGCGCGATAAACAGGATCAGCCAGTAGGCCGCTGGCAGAGTTGCTGAACAGGTGATCCGGCGGACAGTCACTGTCACCCCCTTGGCGATGTGCAAGCCGACGCCGAAGACCAGGCGGCCCCGGTATGCTGGGACATCTGATACCGGAAGCACGCGCATCCGGAGCGAGGCGAGCCGCTTCGCTCTTGCCTCGAGTCTAGCTGGAGACTCCCGGGCCTGGGGTTTGTTCAACCTATGAATCTGTGGCCCGGTTAGCGCATATTTCCATGAGTGCGCTCGCTCCGCTCGCCAAGCTGAAAGAAACTGACCTTGGTCGTCAATTGGTCGGCCAGCGCCGCCAGCTCATGGCTCGATGCGGCCACCTGATCCGATCCCGCCGAAGTCAGCATGGTCGCGTCGTGAATGCGGATGATGTTCTGGTTGACCTCTTCGGCCACTGCGCTCTGCTGCTCCGACGCGCTGGCGATCTGCGCGTTCATGTCGTTGATCTCGCCCACTTCATGGCGGATCTTGCCTAACGCCGCTTCGGCGCGAGTGGTCTGCTCTACCGTGGTTCGCGCCAGGTCGCGGCTGGTCTGCATGACCGTCGCGGCCTTGCCGGCGCCGTCTTGCAGACGGCCGATCATTTCCTGGATTTCCCGAGTCGAGTGCTGGGTGCGTGCCGCCAGCGCGCGAACCTCGTCAGCGACGACGGCGAACCCGCGGCCCTGTTCGCCGGCGCGTGCCGCCTCGATGGCCGCATTCAATGCCAACAGGTTGGTCTGCTCGGCGATACCATTGATCACTTCGGTAATCTTTTCGATATCACCACTGTCGCGTGATACCTGCTGCACGGTTTCCGCAGCATCTTCGAGCGTAGCGGCCAAATGCTGGATGGCGCCGGAGGCGTCCTTGACCATCAGGTTGCCATTCTCCACTTCGCCATCGGCGT
>CAYZFU010000061.1:0-4559 GCA_964477725.1 uncultured Halopseudomonas sp. | reverse complement strand
CGGGCGGGTCTGGCGGCGTAGCTGGCGACTTCGTTCACGGTGGCCGCCATCTGGTTGATTGCCGTGGCCATCTGCTGCGCCTCGGCGCTCTGCACTCGGATCTGCCGGTTGTTACTATCAGAGGTCCCGAGCAATTGGCTCGACGACTGGGTCAGGGCTTCTGCAGCCTGGGCGACCTCGCGCATGGTGTCGCGCAGTCGGGACATGGTGAGCTTCACTGTTCCCATCACGCTGTCGGGATAGCTGGTTTCGATGCGCTGGTCGAGGCGACCTGCAGCCAGTCCGCGAATGACTTCGGCCACTTCATGCGGCTCGGCGCCGAGCGTTGCTCGCATGGTGCGGATGATCAGAAGCGAGACGAACACGCTGAGGATCAGGGCTATCCCGGTAGCGATCAGTGTCAGCATGCGAAAGCCGCTGGCTGTTTCGCGTACCGCAGTGATATCGCGGCTGATCTGCGATTCCTGATAGTCGATGAAAGCGTTTACCCGGCGGAGCCATTCGCTGTAGGCCGGCGACACCTCGGAAAGCAGGAACAGCCGTGCGGCTTCGCGGTCGCCCGTCTGGCGTATATCAATCAGGGCTTCGGTCATCGGAAGTGCAGATGCCTCGATATCCTTGATGTCCTGAAGCAGATTGCGCTCGGCGGCAGTGGAAGCTTCAGCGATGAGTGCGTCCATCGGCGTGGCCGACTCCCGATAAAAGCTGGCCAGCCGCTCGATCTCGCGCAGGTGCGCCGCAAGCTGGAGCGGGTCGTGAACCAGCACGGCATCGCGGATAGATATGGCGCGGTCATGTACCGAGCCACGGAAGTTGATGGCGTAACGCTGCTTCACGGTTGCACCATCGCTGACATCGGTTAGCGTGCGGTCGATGAAGCCGACACGCTGAATGCCGATGGCGCTGAGCATGATCATCAGGGAAAGCACCAGGCCGAAGCCGAGGCCCAGGCGTTGTGCGGTGGTCAGATTGGACAACATGGCAGGCTCCTGGCCATCGAATGATGGCTTGATGATAGCAGGAAATTGTACAGAGTCACGTTTTTGTACAATTGGCCTGGTTTCCGATTCCGGGCCTTTATCGACCCTAAACCCTTGGAGTTTCAATAGGCATAACAAATAAGGCCGATTAAATTTGCCTATGCCGGGGCCAGCCAAGCCGCCAAAGGTTTAAGTCGGCGTACACATGTTGTACAAGGTGGGTGTATGCGCTTGATCAATGGAAGTGCATTTCGCCGGTCAAGTCCGGTCTGCCGGCTACGCTTTACGGGTATTGTTTGGCGTGGCCCATCAACCAAAGGAGATTCCCCGTGAGCGATCTAGAGACGTTCCGCCTGGAGACACGCGCCTGGCTGGAAGAGAATTGCCCGCTAAGCATGCGAACGCCAATGACCAGTGACGATGATCCGTGCTGGGGTGGACGCAACTTCACGTTCAAGAGCGAAGACCAGCGGCTGTGGCTGGAGCGCATGGCTGAGCGGGGCTGGACCGCGCCGGACTGGCCGAAGGAATACGGTGGCGGTGGGCTGTCCCAGGCCGAGCACAAGGTGTTGCGCGAAGAACTGGCGCGGATCCAGGCACGTCCGGCGCTGTCCAGCTTCGGTGTGTGGATGATCGGTCCGGCGATTCTCAAGTTCGGCTCCGAGGAGCTCAAGCGCCAGCATCTGCCGCCGATCGTGCGGGGCGAAATCCGCTGGTGCCAGGGTTATAGCGAGCCGGGTGCCGGCTCGGACCTGGCAGGGCTGCAGACCCGCGCGGAGGATCAGGGTGACCATTTCATCGTCAACGGCCAGAAGATCTGGACCTCCTATGCTGACAAGGCCGACTGGATGTTCTGTCTGGTCCGGACCAATCCCGAGGCGAAAAAACAGCTGGGCATCAGCCTGGTGCTGTTCGATATGACAACGCCGGGCGTCAGCACGCGGCCGATCAAGTTGATTTCTGGCAGCTCGCCTTTCTGCGAAAGCTTCCTCGACAATGTCCGCGTCGAGAAGAACCAGGTCGTCGGGGAAATCAATGCCGGCTGGACCATTGCCAAGTATCTGCTGACTCACGAGCGCGAGATGATCGGCGGCATGGGCCGTACCGCAGCCGGCCAGAAGACTCTGGCGCAGCAGGCAGTGGACGCGATCGGCCTGGAGAATGGCCAGTTGGCTGACGGCATCCTGCGTGGCGAAGTGGCGCGCTGGGGTCTGGACGCGCGCGCATTCGAGCTGACCACTGAACGGGTGCTCGACGAGGCCAAGGCGGGCCAGGGCGTGGGGCATGCCTCGGCGATGCTCAAGTATTACGGAACCGAGCTGAACAAGCGGCGTCAGGAGCTGCTTGTAGCGCTCCGCGGTAGCGAAGCACTGGTGTGGGAGGGCGAGGCCTCCCGCGAAGGCGCCGTTCCGCGCACCTGGTTGCGCTCCAAGGGCAACTCGATCGAGGGCGGCACATCCGAAGTGCAGCTCAACGTCATCGCCCGCAACATTCTTGGGCTTCAATAACGGATCGGGGGACGCAACATGGCAGCTTTGGTACTCAATGAAGAACAGCAGATGCTCAAGGATGCGGCCAAGCGCTTTCTCGCCGAAAGCGCGCCGGTCAGCCAGCTGAGGTCGCTGCGCGATAATCGCGACGAGACCGGCTTCTCGCGCGAGCTCTGGCAGCAGATGGTGGAGATGGGCTTTGTCGGTACTCTGATTCCAGAGGAATTCGGCGGCTCGGCGTTCGGCTTCACCGGGATGGGGCAGGTGTTCGAGCAGGCTGGGCGCAATCTCAGTGCGTCACCGTTATTGTCCAGTGCGGTTGTCGGCGCTTCGCTGCTGCAGCTGGCCGGCTCCGCCGAGCAGCGCCAGTCGATGTTGCCGGCGATTGCCGAGGGCAGGCTGCTGTTGGCGCTGGCGGTCGATGAGAAGCCGCGGCATGCGCCGCAGCATATCGAGACGGTTGCGCAGGAGCGCGACGGCGGTTACGTGCTGACCGGAAACAAGGTCTTCGTCATCGACGGTCATGTCGCGGACAAGCTGATCGTGGCGGCGCGCACCCACGTTGCGAACGATGCCGGCCAGGGAGTCTCGCTGTTCCTGGTCGATCCGAAGTCCGAGGGCATCACCCTTGAGCGCACCATCATGGTCGACAGTCGCAATGCGGCGAACGTCTCGTTCGATCACGTCAAGGTTGGCTCCGATGCCTTGCTCGGTGAGCTCGACCAGGGCTACGCCGCGCTCGACAAGGTACTGGACATAGCCAACGCGCAGCTGGCGGCAGAGCTGCTGGGTATTTCGCTGGAGGCCTTCGACCGCACCGTTACCTATATGCAGGAACGCAAGCAGTTCGGTGTGGTGATCGGTTCGTTCCAGGCGCTGCAGCATCGTGCCGCGCATATGTTCAGCGAGCTGGAGCTGGTCAAGTCGGTGGTGCTCAAGGCATTGGTGGCGCTGGATGAAAACGATCCGGAGGCCAAGGCGTTGGTGAGCCTGGCGAAGGCCAAGGCGTCCGAGGTGGCGGAGCTGGTGACCAACGAGGCCATCCAGTTGCATGGCGGCATGGGCATGACCGATGAGTTCGACGTCGGCCTGTTCATCAAGCGTGCACGTTCCGTGCAGGCGCTTTACGGCGATTATCGTTATCACGCCGACCGGTTTGCCCGCTTGCGCGGCTACTGATAATCCGGCTATAGACGCAGCAGCGGGATGGTCCCGCCGCTGCGTTGTCTGGTCAGAAATGAACCTTGACCAGCAGGCTGATGGCGCTCTGGTTGCTGTCCAGACCGAAATCGCCGTTGTTCACGCCGTACTTGTTCTTCCAGTAGTCGTATTCCACACCGGTATAGAACTGCTTCGCGGGCCAGCCCAGCGCCTTGCCCATGTCATATTTGATCTGCGGATTGAAGTGCAGGTTGGCGTGGTAATCGTTACCGTCGTTGTCCACTACCCAGTCGATGAACCCGTCGATCAGTACATCCGAACGGCCCGCCGGCAGCGTGTAGCCCCACACCGGGGTGATCTGCCATACGCCCCGCCCGCCGTCAGGCTGATCGGCATAGCGGTAATAGCTGTTGAGCTGAAAGTAGTCGAAACCGGGGACATTCAGGTCGAGCGCCGGACCGAGCAGATAGTTGTTCAGGTCACCCCGGCCAAACTCGTAAGTGGCCGCCAGCAGGACGTCGCGAATCAGGCCGTCGTTGCTGACGCTGTCGGTGAGTTTGCCGAACGACAATCGCGGGGAGAGCTCGCCATAGAAAGTGTCGCGATAGCCGAAGCCGTTCTCGGCGCCCTGGTAGTGGATGGCGTCAACAAACAGAAACAGGTCGCCCGCGTTCCAGCCACTGACGTGTTCGAAGGTCAGGGTTTGCTGGGTCTTGGGGTCGAGCTGAAAGTCCGTGCCGTACAGGTAGGTCAGGCTGTTGTTCTGCCATTGCATGGGATAGGCAACGGCCGAGGCGCTGAACGCAAGTCCAAGGGCGCTCAGTGCGGTAACGGTCGATCTGGTCATTCAGGAACTGCTCCGGTGGGCTGGGTCAATTTGCGCAGCGCATCTTAAAGCAAACCCGGACAAGTTCCAGTGATTTCAGCG
>CAYZFU010000060.1:0-15540 GCA_964477725.1 uncultured Halopseudomonas sp. | reverse complement strand
GTGCGCCCCCACAGTGGCTGCGTGCATCGGCGTAGAAGCGGGCACGACCGCGAAGCAGCTTGCACGGATTTGTCGTTTTCTCGCCTCCGCTGTCGCGCCCAGGTTCGCTCCTACATTGATGGGGTTGCGCGCACCGGTGTGGGAGCGGGCATGACCGCGAAGAAGAATACGCGGACTGACGAACTCACAAAAAAAAGCCGGACATGCGCCCGGCTTTTCTGATCCATCAATCTCTTAGCGATAATTGCCAGCGCGCAGAGCGGCGATGCGCTCCTCCAGCGGCGGGTGGGTGACCAGCAGGCCGGCCAGCCCCTTTTTCAGGTTGCCGTTGATGCCGAAGGCGGTCAGCTCGCCAGGCATCTCCACCGGGATTCCCTGCTCGGCACGCAGACGTTCCAGCGCGGCGATCATGCTGCCGGAGCCAACCAGTTGGGCGCTCGCTGCGTCGGCGCGAAACTCGCGCTGGCGCGAGAACCACATGACGATAATGCTGGCCAGCAGGCCCAGCACCAGTTCGGCGACGATGGTCGAAATGAAGTATCCGATGCCGGGACCTGACCCCTCATTGCGAAACACCGTGCGATCGACGAAGTTGCCGATGATCCGCGCGAAGAACATTACAAAGGTGTTCACCACGCCCTGGATCAGCGTGAGGGTGACCATGTCACCGTTGGCCACGTGACCGATTTCGTGCGCCATGACCGCGCGCACCTCGGCCGGGCTGAAGCGCTGCAGCATGCCTTCGGATACTGCTACCAGCGAGTCGTTTTTGTTCCAGCCGGTGGCGAAGGCGTTAGAGGCGCGGGAAGGAAAAATCGCCACCTCCGGCATGCCGATGCCGGCCTTGTCGGCCAGTTCGGCCACGGTGTCCACCAGCCACTGCTCCTGGCGGGTTTGCGGCTGAGTGATGACCCGCGCGCCGGTGCCACGCTTGGCCATCCATTTGGACAGGAACAGCGAAACGAACGAGCCGGCGAAGCCAATTACGGCGCAGAAAATCAGCAGGGCCTGAAGATTCATGCCTCCCTGACCGTCGTGAATGGTGCCAACGCCGAGCAGACTCAGGGTAATACTGGCAACCAGGACGATAGCGAGGTTGGTTGCCAGAAACAGCAAAATGCGCATCATGGTGATCGTGAACTCCGAAGAATAATAAGGCGGGAGCGCCTCGCTACAAGCGAAGCGATTCCCTTGCTGCAGTTGCGTATATTGGGTGAAAGTGCGTCGCTTTCAATCGACGTTCTGTTTCAAGGTGTATCGCTTAAACTACCGAGCCGGACCGCCCGAAACAGCGCTGTACCACATCGGCAAGTTGCGTGGAGGAACCGTTGGCAAGCGCGTCGCGAAGCTGCTGGGCGAGGGTGGCTTTTTGTCGGGCGATGCTAGGCGGTATCTGCGGATCCACCAGATGAGGAGCTGGGGTTGCAAGCATGACGAAGGCGCGTTCGCTCAGGCGGCACTGGTCCAGGCCTTCCTGTCTGATGGCGTCGCCGTAACGCAGGAAACCTTCCTCGGCCAGCCACAGCATGGCGCTATAGCATGCCTGATGCCGCGGTGCCGGTACGCCGAAGGCGTCCGGCTCCTGCGGGCCGATCAGATCTTCCACGAAGAGCATGCTGGGCTGCGGAAAGCTGCGGTACAAGGCAAGCAGGATACCGGCCACATCGCGGTAGAAGTCATCGATATGCAGGTCAGCCATGCTCGTACAGCTCCAGTCTCCAGCCAGGCTTATTGCCGGTAGCTCTTGAGGAAGTTGGCGATGCGGCCGATGGCGACCTCCAGATCATCCTTGCGCGGCAGAGAAACGATGCGGAAGTGATCCGGCCAGGGCCAGTTGAAGGCCGTGCCCTGCACAACGAGGATTTTCTCCTTGAGCAGCAGATCCAGCACCATCTTCTCGTCGTTGTGAATTGGATAGACCTTGGGATCGAGTTTCGGAAACAGGTACAGCGCGCCCTTGGGCTTGGTGCAGCTGACGCCTGGAATTTCGTTGAGCAATTCCCACGCGACATCGCGCTGTTCGAGCAGGCGGCCGCCGGGCAGGATCAGATCAGTGATGCTCTGGTAACCGCCGAGTGCGGTCTGGATCGCATGTTGAGACGGCACGTTCGCGCACAGTCGCATGGAAGCGAGGATGTCGATGCCTTCGATGTAGCTCTGTGCGACGTGCTTCGGTCCGCTGATGATCATCCAGCCGGAACGGAACCCAGCAACGCGGTAGGACTTGGACAGCCCGTTGAAGGTCAGGCACAGCACGTCCGGAGCGACCGCGGCAAGGGACTCGTGCTCGGCTCCGTCATAGAGAATCTTGTCGTAGATCTCATCGGCGAAAATGATCAGGTTGTGTTCGCGCGCGACCTGAGCGAGCTGCTCGAGCATGTCGTGCGAATACACCGCGCCAGTCGGGTTGTTCGGGTTGATCACGACGATCGCCCTAGTATTGGGCGTAATCTTGCTGCGAATGTCCTCGATGTCCGGATACCAGTCCGATTCTTCATCGCACAGGTAATGCACCGGCTTGCCGCCTGACAGGCTGACGGCAGCCGTCCACAGCGGGTAGTCGGGTGCCGGGATCAGCACTTCGTCACCGTTGTTCAGCAGCCCCTGCATGGACATGACAATCAGCTCGGATACACCGTTGCCAAGATAGATGTCCTCGATGGTCACGCCCGGGATGCCCTTGGTTTGGGTGTAGTGCATGACCGCCTTGCGTGCAGAGAATAGGCCCTTGGAATCGCTGTAGCCCTGGGCGGTCGGCAGGTTCAATATCACGTCCTGAAGGATTTCCTCCGGCGCTTCGAAGCCGAATGGCGCAGGGTTGCCAATGTTCAGCTTTAGAATCCGGTGTCCTTCTTCTTCGAGACGCTTGGCATGACGCAGGACGGGCCCGCGAATGTCATAGCAGACATTGGCCAATTTATTGGACTTGCTAACCTGCATGGTGCTTACCTTGTCGATCCAGGGGGCTATAGTGAGGCGGGGCGGCCGGGCGCCGGCGCAACGGCAAAGCCGCATCATACGTCCTGCGGCGGCCCCTGGGAAAGCCTGAACATCACAACTTGCGGAGCCGATATGAAGAAAGTCAGCAAGACCGAAAGCGCCTGGCGCGAGCAATTGAGCGATGCGCAGTTTCAGGTCTGCCGGCTGAAGGGCACCGAGCGGCCCTTCACCGGCGAGTACTACAACAACACCACGCCTGGTACCTATCGTTGCGTGTGCTGCGATGCGCCGCTTTTCGAAACGCGCACCCAGTTCGATGCCGGTTGCGGATGGCCCAGCTACTACGAGCCGATCGACCCGGACGCTGTCGCCGAGGCGGAAGATCTCAGTCATGGGATGCATCGCACCGAGGTGCTCTGCGCGCAGTGCGACGCGCATCTGGGCCACGTGTTTCCCGACGGGCCGCCACCGACCGGTTTGAGATACTGCATCAATTCGGTAGCAATGAAGTTCGAGCCGAGCGCAGCAACTAATTAGTTGTGCACAATATAATTGACTGCAATCAACTCTCTGTTAGTCTGGGCGCTTATCCAAGGAGAGCGTCCATGACTACCAACATTCTGCACATCCCCTGCAAGACCATCGACGGTCGCGAGATTCGCCTGGGCGACCTCGAGGGCAAGGCATTCCTGATCGTCAATACGGCCAGCAAGTGTGGCTTCACTCCGCAGTACAAGGGACTGGAGCAGTTGTGGCAAACCTACGGCGAGCGGGGTCTTCGCGTTCTGGGTTTTCCTTGCAATCAGTTTGGTGGGCAGGAGCCGGGTGACGCGGAGGAAATAACAGAGTTTTGCGAACTCAATTTCGGCGTCAGTTTCCCGCTGTTTTCCAAGGTTGACGTCAATGGGGATAATGCCCATCCGCTGTTTGTCGAGCTGAAGCAGCAGGCGCCGGGTGTACTGGGCAGCAAGAAGATCAAATGGAACTTCACCAAGTTTCTCGTGGATGCGAGCGGTGAGCAGGTGACCCGTTACGCGCCGACCACCTCGCCGGATGATCTCACCGCGGACATCGAGAAGCTGCTGTCTTGAGCACGACGGACGCCAACTGGCTGTCGCTGGACAAGCAGTTATGTTTCCAGCTGTACGCAAGCTCACGAGCGATCACCCGCCTGTACAAGCCGCTGCTCGACCCGCTGGGGCTGACCTATCCGCAGTATCTGGCCATGCTCGTGCTCTGGGAATGGGAGGGAGAGACGCCGCCGGCACCGACGGTCAAGGCGTTAGGTGAGCGTTTGAAACTGGACTCCGGCACGCTCACTCCTTTGCTGAAGCGTCTCGAGCAGCTGGATCTCGTGGAGCGCCGTCGCGGGGGCGGAGGCGACGACCGCCAGGTTCATCTAAATCTGACCGGGGCAGGCAGCCAGTTACGCGCGCGCGCGGAAGACATTCCGCGCAAGCTGGTATGCTCTACCAGCATGCCGGCCAGTGACATCGCTGCGCTGCGGGATCAACTATCGATGCTGTTGAGCAATCTTGGCGAGGCCCGGTGATCCGATTGCGTGGTCTGCGCAAGAAGGGCTCCACCTACGGCTTTGGCTGTGGCCTGAGCGTTCTGTTCGCGCCCAGGTGCGCTCCTACATACAGGAGCGGTGCTCGCACGCTCCGTAGGAGCGGCCCTGGCCGCGAAGCAGAATCCAGAGCGTCTGTTTCAGCTGACACAGCTATTCACGCCTGACTGCACTCTCGAGGCTTGGGACGCTTCAGCTTTCCGTGTGCCCGAGCCACTTTTCCAGCAACGCCTGAAGGTCCTCACGCTTGAATGGCTTGGCCAGGTAATCGTTCATCCCGGCCTCTTCACAGCGTTGTCGGTCCTCGTGCAAGGCGTTGGCGGTCAGCGCGACGACAGGGATATGCTGCCAGCGCGAATCGGCGCGCATCCGTCTGCTGGTTTCGTATCCGTCCATCACCGGCATGTTGCAATCCATCAACACGAGTTCAAATTCTTCCTCTTCCAGCCTGTCCAGGGCGGCTTCGCCGTGTTCGGCGACGGCGACCCGATAGCCCAGACGGCTCAACATGCCCTTGGCGACCATCTGGTTCACCATGTTGTCCTCCACCAACAGAATCCGCTGTCCGGTCGGGGCTGGCAGCGCTCCCACGGCCTGGTTGCGCGTCACGTCTACGACGAACAGCTCATCAATGGCCCGTGCCAGTCGGGAACGGGTAGGCGGGCTGGGTACTTGTTGATAGATGCCGCATGCCCGTGCCTCTTCGGTGCTCCGCAGTTGCGAGTAGGGACAGACCAGCAGACGCGGTATGCCGCGACAAGTTTCGGCCAGGCGATCAGCAAGTGCGACACTGTCGAGCAGCCAGAAGTCTGCTTGCGGCAGGTCGACAGGTAATGGTTCATCGTCGCGATATTCGATGAGATGGCAACGCATTCGCCAGTGCTCGAGCTGTTCCAGCAAGACGCATCCCTGCAGTCGCCCCCGACGATTGAACACCACTGCCGAGCGCGGGGCGGGGAAGGCGAAGGTTGGCACCGGCATGTGCGTGCTCAATGGCAGGCTGACGGTGAAGGTGCTACCCTGATCAATGACCGATTCGACCCTCAACTGACCACCCATTGCCTCGGTAAGACTCTTGCAGAGGGTGAGTCCGAGTCCGGTCCCGCCAAAGCGCCGGGAGATGTTCGCATTGGCTTGGGTGAAGGGACTGAAGATTTCGCCAAGCGCGTCGGCGGCAATGCCGATCCCCGTATCGCGGATGACGATGTGCACCCATTGCTCGGTCTTGCGTCGCCGCTCAAGTTCCACGCGTACGGCGACGTGGCCCTGCTCGGTAAACTTCAGCGCATTGGACAGCAGGTTACTGATGATCTGCCGGACGCGGGTGGGGTCGCCCACGAGCATGCCGGGCAGGACTGGATCTATCCGGCAGGTCAGCTCGATATCCAGCTTGCCGACATTCTGCGATAGCAGGCTCGCCGTCTCCTCGACGAGCGCACCGAGATCGAACGGAATCTGTTCAAGCTGTAGCTTGCCGGCTTCGAACTTTGACAGGTCGAGAATGTCGTTGAGCAGCGAGACCAGCACCTTGCCAGAGTCGTAGGCGATCGACAGCTGCTGGCGCTGTTCATCGTTGAGCGAACTGTCGAGCGTCAGGCCGATCATGCCCAGCAACCCGTTGATCGGTGTGCGGATTTCGTGGCTCATGTGCGCCAGGAATGCCGAGCGCGCCCGCGCCATTCTCAGTGCTTCCTCCCGGGAGCGCTCCAGCTCCTGATTGGATAGACGCAGTTGTACGTTCGCACCCTGCAGTTCTGTTGTGCGCGCCTCGACTATTATCTCCAGCTCTTCCAGATACTGGCGAAGGCGTTCTTCTGCACGCAGCTTCTGTCGCATATTGACGTCGATGCTTTGCAGCTGCCGATTGATCACCTCGACCAGGGCACCGATCTCGTCCCGCTCGTGCCCGACGGGGCAGGGCAGGCGGCTGCGCTCTTCCTCGGCTCGCATGTCCAGCAGGTCATTGATCAACCGCACCAGCGGTTTGGTCAGCATGCCGTAGAACAGAACCACGAGGATGAGCGACAGTACCAGACTCAGAATGAAGCCGGAGAGCATGGTCAGCCCGGCGCGACGCAGGAAGCTGGCGCCCTGATGGAAGGTGTCGACTTCGATGATCAGATGGCCAAGCAGTTCGTTCGGTGCGTGCTGGACGTACAACGGATGCGAGTATTCTCGCCGGCGGTCGAACAGGGCATCGCTTACCAGCCGGTAGGGACTCGACGCCATCGGGCGACTGACGCTGGCCAGCGCAATACCGTTGTTGTCGACAATCTCGGCGCGCACGATTGGCGGCGATTGCAGCAGGCCGCTGACCAGTTCCGCGGCCAGCTCTGCGTCGATGTTGTAGGCGATGCGTGAAGCCGGCCCCAGACTTACGTTGATCTGCGCCTGAACTTCACGATCGATCGCAGCGTCCTCTGACTGGTAGTCCAGCGCCACCTGCACCAGGCCGAGCAGTGTGCCGAGAATGAACGCGGCCAGTACACCCAGGCGTGCCTGCTTGAAGGAAAGTCGATCGGTAAAGCGAATATTCATGGCTGCCGGCGCATCCTGCTGCGTATCTAAGCCGGAGCTTAGCGCACAACACCCACACCACAGAAAGGAAAATCGGGTTTACCGCAGCGCGCATATCATGGGCGATAATGCAGTTATCCAATCCCGGGGAGATGACATGTCCGCTACGCCAATCGAACAGTTCATGCAGCGCGTCAGCGCTTTTCTCGACCGCTACGAGCAGACCCTCCCGCGCGAAGCAGTGCCGGTTGACTGGCGCAGCATCCTCGCCGCCCGCTGGATGGCCGAAGGCGAGGGCGGCTGGTTGCGGCCTCTGACAGTCGATCTGGCGACCACCATGACGGATCTGGTCGGTGTGGACAGACAGAAACATCTGCTTGAGAGCAATACACGTCAGTTCGTCGAAGGATTGCCCGCCAACAATGCATTGCTTTGGGGTGCCCGTGGTACCGGAAAGTCTTCGCTGGTCCGCGCCTTGCTGGCTGCCTACGCCGATTCCGGGATGCGCCTGATCGAAATAGACAAGGCCGACCTGATACATCTTCCTGCCGTCGTCGAGGCGATCAAGGGCCTACCGTGGCGCTTCGTGCTGTTCTGCGACGACCTTGCCTTCGAAGCCGACGACAGCGCATACAAGACGCTGAAGACGGTCCTCGATGGCACCGTCGAGTCGACTCCGGACAATCTGTTGCTCTACGCTACCTCCAACCGTCGTCACTTGCTGCCGGAGCAGCGCAGCGACAATCTGGGCGCGAGCATGGTGGACGGGGAGTTGCACCCCGGCGAGGCGATTGAAGAAAAAGTGGCGCTGTCGGATCGTTTTGGTCTGTGGGTGTCGTTCTACCCGTTCAGTCAGCAGCACTACCTGGAGGTGGTAAGGCATTGGCTAAGCGTGCTGGCCGCTCGGCATGCGCTTGAATGGACGTGGAGCGAAGCGCTGGAACTGGAAGCCATCCGCTGGGCGTCGGCACGTGGCAATCGCAATGGCCGCTGCGCCTATCAATTCGCCCGGTCATGGACCGGGCGGGCATTGCTGGAAGGCGATCAGTCGCGCTGAGTCATCTTGGCCAGCAGACGCTGCTCGTCCGCCAACAACCCGGCGACGCCTTGCCGGTCACTGACGCGTCGGAGTAGCCCGGCCAGCCCCGGCCAACGAGTGGAATCGATCGCCTCGCCGCCATGAGCCATGTTGATCAGTTGGCTGGAGATCGCTATGTCCGCCAGGCTGAAGGTGCCGATGAAAAACTCCTGGCCGCCCAGTTCCTTCTCCAGATAGTCGAAAAGAGGCGGAAGCTGCTCGGTCAGCGCCTTGCTGATTGCCTGCTCATCGCATTGCTCGCCGATCAGAGGTTTGAGCACGCGGTTGCGAAAACAGGTAAAGGTGGTCAAGGGGGCCAGTTCGTAATCGGCGAATTTTTCCAGCCAGCGCACCCGAGCTGCCTGTTGGGCCGATGTGCCGTACAGATGCAGCCTGCCGCGGCTTTCCTCGAGGTATTGAGCAATCACTGCGGAATCCGCGAGGGTAAAGTCGCCATCCTTGATTGCAGGGATCCGCCCGAGAGGGCTTATCTCGTAGTACCAGTCCGGCTGCTTGAAAGGCGCCTGGGGGACGAGTTCATGCTCGATCTGGTGTTCAGCCAGGATGATGCGAATCTTGCGAACGAAAGGCGACAGGATGGCGCCGTAGACAGTCAGGGACATGGGCAGAAAATCCTAGGCAGGCCTCCGATGCGAAGGCGGGGTGTCAGTCGTCGTATACCGCTTTCTTTTTCCAGGCGTCGTCATCCGCTTCAAGCGCCTGCAGACCCGCTCCCAGTTCGCTCGACTCCGCTGTGGCGGCCTGCTCCGAACGAATAGCCGCCTCTTCCGCTTCGCGGTGGAGCCGTTTGAACCGCGCGAGTGGTTCGGCGTGGGCGGGGTTGTTCTGCTTCTGAAGATAGGCAATCGCCCGCTCGTACTGCAACTTGGCAACACGTGGCTTGCCTTGCTGCAATGCCTGGCGTGCCAGCGCCTGAAACATATCCAGCGCAGTAACGACCAGATGCTGACGAATGATAGCCGACCACTGTTGCAGCGCCGCCTTGTCCAGCAGCCCGTCCTGCTGGGCTTGTGTGATCAGTTTATGAAGACTTTCGAGTAACTGCCTGATTTCCTTGGCTTGAGCTTCGTTCGTTATGGCGACGGGAGGATTGTCTACGTTGGCCTCCCCGAGGCTGAGTTGCTCGGTGACCTGTGCAAGCTGGCGCTCGGCGCGTTCGTTCTTTCGGTCGAGGCGGATGAGCTGTGATAGGAGATGGCGCTCGATGTTCAGCAGCAGCATCTTCAGTTCTGCAGACATAAACTGGCCCGGCAGCTGCGCGGCAATGGTGCTGGCGTGTCTGACCTTGGCGTTGAGCTCCGCCGTCTGGCGCGCACGCTCAAGTCTGGAGCGTTCCAGGCTGTGACTGATGAAACCGATGCTGACGAGCACAAGCACGCCGATCGCTACCAGACTGCCAATAAGAAGTGGGGACATTGCATGGCCTCTCTTGTAATACAGCGCCCGCACCTGCTTTCCCATCAGATATGGCGGGCTGTCACTTTAGAATCATTCAAGCGACGGCTTTCTGCAAGCTTCGCGTGTGCCAAACGGATGGCCGGATGAGCATCTAGAACGGCTTGTGATGGTTCTACGTTCGCTTATCACCAAAGCATCTGAACGCGCGCTGGTACGCCCAGTCACACGTGGTGAAAACCCCTCAGGGGAAGGGCAAACCAAGCGGAGGTGAACGATGGCCGAAGTCGGCGATTTTATTCTCGAGCGTATGTCGGAGTGGGGCATCAAGCGCATATTCGGATACCCGGGTGACGGGATCAACGGGATCATGGGTGCGCTCGATCGGGCCAGCGACCGATTCGACTACGTCCGCGTTCGCCATGAAGAGATGTCGGCGTTCATGGCTGGTGCTCATGCCAAGTTCACCGGCGAGGTTGGCGTGTGCATGGCGACGTCCGGACCTGGCGCGCTTCATCTGCTGGCCGGCCTGTACGATGCGAAGATGGACCATGTCCCGGTCGTTGCGATCGTCGGTCAGCAAGGACTGAGTTCGCTTGGGAGCGACTTTCAGCAGGAGGTCAATCTCGAGTCGGTGTTCCAGGACGTGGGCAGCTATGTCCAGCAGATATCCGACCCGAGCCAGGCACGGCATATCGTCGACCGCGCTTTTCGCATCGCCAAGGCCGAGCGCGCGATAAGCGTCATCATCATTCCCAACGACGTGCAAATGAAGGACGCAGTGGAAAGCCCGCCGCGCTCGCACGGTTCCAACTACTCCAGCGCGACACCTGCACCTTACTGCCCGAGCCCGGGCCGGTCCGAGCTTGCCGCCGCGGCCGAAGTGCTCAATGCCGGGGAGAAAGTCGCGGTTCTGGTAGGCGCCGGGGCGCTGAATGCCAGCGACGAAGTCATCGAAGTGTGTGAGCTGCTCGGTGCCGGCGTGGCCAAGGCGCTGCTGGGCAAGGCTGCGCTGCCTGACGATTTGCCGTTCGTTACCGGCAGCATCGGCTTGCTGGGAACCGAGCCGAGCTGGAAGCTGATGCGCGACTGTGACACGCTCTTGATGATCGGCACGACGTTTCCCTATTCCGAATTCCTTCCCCAGGACGGCCAGGCGCGCGCCGTGCAGATCGACCTGCAGTCACGCAACGTCGGCATCCGCTATCCGACCGAGGTCAACCTGATAGGGGACAGCGCGGAAACGCTTCGTCAATTGATTCCGATGCTCAAGCGCAAGGAAGACCGCAGCTGGCGGGAGACCGTCGAGGAGAACGTCGTCACGTGGTGGCAGGACGTTGAGCGGCGTGCCATGGAGGACGCCGACCCGATCAATCCGCAACGGGTTTTCTGGGAGCTTTCTCCGCAGCTGCCGGATAACGTGATCCTGTGTGGGGATAGCGGTTCGCATACCAACTGGTACGCCCGGAACATCAGGATGCGGCCCGGGATGATGGGCTCGCTGTCAGGCAAGCTTGCCAGCATGGGCAGCGGCGTACCTTACGCCATCGCTGCCAAGATGGCCTATCCCGAGCGGCCGGTAATTGCCATGGTCGGAGACGGCGCGATGCAAATGAATGGCAATGCCGAGCTGGTTACGGTCAAGCAGTATTGGGAGCGCTGGTCCAATCCCAGCTTCATCGTTCTGGTATTGGTGAACCATGACCTGAACCAGGTGACATGGGAGCAGCGGGTACTGGCCGGCGATCCGAAGTTTTCCATTGCCCAGGACGTCGTCGATTTCCCGTATTCGGCCTACGGCGAATTGCTTGGCTTCCACGGCATACGAGTGGACAAGCCCGAAGATATCAAGCCTGCGTGGGAGGAAGCGTTGGCTGCCAAGCGCCCGGTGGTGATCGAGTTCATTACCGATGCCAACGTGCCGCCGATGCCACCGCACATCACCAAGGATCAGGTCATGTCGTATATGAAGGCGCTCGGCAAGGTCGATCCGGATCAGTGGGGCATCGTCAAGCAGAGCGCCAAGCAATTCATCGCCGGACTCGATATCCCAGGGCGCTGAGCAATGATCGATGCTCCGATCGAGGCGCTGCGGGTCGACACCTACCGGGTACCGACCGAGCGCCCTGAAGAGGATGGCACGCTGCGCTGGGATGCGACCGAGATGGTCGTCGTTCGAGTGCGATCCGGGGCCTGCGAAGGGCTGGGCTACAGCTATACCGCAGCCCAACCCGCGGCCACATTGCTTTGCGACAAGCTCGCGCCGATTGTCCTGGGTTCGTCGGCGCTGGATGTCTCTGCAACCTGGTTTCGGCTGAACCGGAGCGTACGCAATCTCGGCCGGCCGGGTCTGGCCATGATGGCGATCTCGGCTGTTGACCAAGCGTTGTGGGATCTCAAGGCAAGGCTCCTTGATCTTCCTTTGTCGCGACTATGGGGGCAGCTGCGCGACGCCGTACCGGTCTATGGAAGTGGCGGATTCGTCAACCTGACCGATGAGCAGCTACGCGAGCAGGTGCTAGGTTGGGGTGAGCTCAGTCTCGCTGCGATCAAGATCAAGCTGGGTGGCGATCGACGTGAAGCCATTCGTCGTACAGAAATGGTTCGGCAGTACGCACCCGATGCGATCCTGATGGTCGATCTCAATGGTGCCTGCGGCCCTCGCGACGCCTTAGGGATGGCTGTCGAGCTCGGCGAGCTAGGCGTGGCCTGGATGGAAGAGCCGGTTTCATCGGATGATCTGGACGGCATGGCCTGGCTTCGTGACCGCGTGCCGGGTGCCGTCGCGATTGCAGCGGGAGAGTATGGGTGGGGCATCGACTATTTTCAGCGGATGCTTCAATCCGGTGCCGTCGATGTGCTGCAGGCCGACGCGACGCGCTGCGGTTATACCGGTTTCCTGCAGGCCGCGACACTGTGCGAAGCGGCCAATGTGCCGATCTCCGCGCATTGCGCGCCGTCTGTCCACGCTCCGGTCTGCGCGGCCGTACCGCAGTTGCTTCACCTGGAATATTTTTCTGACCACGTACGGCTCGAATCGATGCTGTTCGACAGCGGCGCGGCATTACGCGGCGGCGCGCTATGGCTGGATCCGCAGTGTTCCGGCCACGGGTTGGTCTTCCGAGACGCCGACGCCGAGCGCTTCCGACTACACACGGGGGAACGATGACCGCTACCCGAAGGATTCCCGAGAAGGTTACGCACGACGATGCTACCGAGCTGGGCGAAGAATTGAGCAAGCGTATCCGTGGCGAAGTTCGCTTCGACAAGGGCAGCAGAGCATTGTATGCAACCGACGGCTCGCTATACCGGCAGGTGCCGATCGGTGTCGTAGTGCCGCGCACCCTGGAAGATGTCATCGAGACGGTGGCTCTATGCCGTGCACGTGAGGTTCCAGTGCTGGCCCGAGGGGCAGGCACGAGTCTCGCCGGTCAATGTTGCAACGTGGCCGTGGTCATCGACTTCACCAAGTATCTGTCGCGTATCTGTGAACTCAATCCGGAAACGCGGTTGGCCCGAGTACAGCCGGGTTGCGTTCTTGATCACTTGCGCGATGCCGCAGAAGCGCATCACCTCACCTTCGGGCCGGATCCGTCGACGCACGCGCACAATACGCTCGGCGGCATGCTCGGCAACAATTCCTGTGGGGTGCATTCGATCATGGCTGGGCGCACCGCAGATAATGTGCGCTCAATGCGCGTCCTCACCTACGATGGGCTGGACATGTGGGTGGGGCCCACCTCCGAGCAGGAGCTTGAGCAGATCATCGCTGAGGGTGGGCGCCGAGGGCAGATCTATTCGGGCTTGCGCGACATCCGTGATCGCTATGCCGAGCTCATTCGTGGCCGCTATCCCGATATCCCGCGGCGCGTATCAGGTTACAACCTAGACGAGCTCCTGCCGGAAAACGGCTTCAATGTCGCGCGAGCCCTGGTTGGCTCCGAAGGTACCTGCGTGACGATTCTCGAGGCCGAGTTGGAGCTGGTTCCGAGTCCCCGACATCGCTGCGTGCTGATGCTCGGGTATCACGATGTATATGCGACGGGGGAGCACGTTTCAGAGATTCTTCGTTTTGCTCCGACCGGGCTGGAAGGGATGGACCACCTACTGGTCAACGAGATGCAACGCAAGAACATGCATCCGGCAGCCCGGCAGATGCTTCCGGAGGGGCACAGCTGGCTGCTCGTCGAGTTCGGCGGCGATACGCCCGAAGAGGCCGCCGACAAGGCTCGGTCGCTGATGCAGGAGCTTGAGCAGGCCGACCAGACACCGACCATGGCGCTGTTCGAAGACCCTGGTGAACAGGCGATGATATGGAAGACGCGCGAGGCGAGTCTGGGCGCAACGTCGCGATCACCGATGCTGGGTGACACCTTCCCTGGCTGGGAGGACGCGGCGGTCCCTCCCGAGCAGGTAGGCGAGTACTTGCGGGCGTTTCGTGACCTCATGCACAAGTATGGTTACGAGGCAGCCCTGTACGGGCATTTTGGTAACGGCTGCATTCACTGCCGCATCAATTTCGAATTGAATACCGATAGCGAGCTTGCGCGTTGGCGCACCTTCATGACCGAAGCGGCAGATCTGGTCGTCAGCTTCGGTGGCTCGCTGTCCGGTGAGCACGGCGATGGGCAGGTTCGCGCAGAATTGCTCCCACGAATGTATGGCGAAAGTTTGATGGCTGCTTTGCGTGAATTCAAGAAGTTATGGGATCCCGAGGACAGGATGAATCCGGGCAAGGTGGTCGACCCCTATCCGATGGACCAGTCGCTGCGCACCGGGCCAGGCTTCGTGCCGCCTGCGACCCGAACGCGGATGGCCTTCGCCGATGATCGGTTCAGCTTCTACCGGGCGGCTGATCGCTGTGTGGGGATTGGGGAGTGCCGCAATGACAAGGGCGGCGTGATGTGTCCGAGTTATCGAGCGACGGGAGACGAGCAGCATTCCACGCGCGGTCGTTCGCGTCTGCTCTTCGAGATGCTTCAAGGTAAGGAGCTGGAGGGCCGCTGGCGTAACGAAGCCGTACGAGACGCCCTCGACCTTTGTCTCGCCTGTAAGGGCTGTAAACAGGATTGCCCGGTAAGCGTAGACATGGCCAGCCTGAAAGCCGAGTTCATGCATCATCATTTCAAACATCGGCTTCGACCCCGTGCCGCCTATGCCCTGGGACAAATCTGGCCTTTGAGTCGTATCGCCTCGCGGCTACCGCGATTGACCAATGCAGTACTTCAAGGCCCGCTGAGCAAGCTGGCAAAGCGGGCCGGGGGAGTGGCACCTCAACGCGACCTTCCCATGTATGCAAGCCAGACGTTTACCAGCTGGTTTTCCAGCAGGGACGTTCGAAATCGGGGGCTACCTCCGGTCCTGCTGTGGCCGGACACGTTCCACAACTATTTCTATCCTCAGGTCCTGAAAGCGGCCGTCCGGGTTCTCGAGGCGGCCGGTTACCAGGTACTGATCCCGCCGCGGCCATTGTGTTGCGGCAGACCGCTCTATGCCGAAGGCATGCTCGACCAGGCTTCAAAACAATTGCTCGATATTCTCGATACGCTCGAAGAAGAAGCTATGCGCAATGTGCCCGTGGTGGGGCTGGAACCCTCCTGTGTCACCTCGTTCCGCGACGAGCTACGTCAGCTACATCTGGCTGACGAGCGCGCCCACGGCCTGGCAGAGCGCGCTTTTCTGCTTACAGAGTTCCTGCAACGCGAAGGCTATCACCCACCTGCGCTCGATCGGCGTGCGGTGGTGCACGTGCATTGTCACCAGTACGCCGCGCTTCAGGCCGAGTCGGACGCGGTCATGCTGGCGCGGATGGGTGTGGAACATAGGGTGCTCGATTCAGGTTGCTGCGGCATGGCCGGCTCCTTTGGCTACGACGCCGAGAAATACGACGTATCGATTGCCATCGCCGAACAGCAACTTGCGCCGGCGCTGCGTAACAAAGACGACGACGAGATGGTCATCACCAACGGGTTCAGTTGCCGCGAGCAGATCGGCCATACCACAGGTCAGCGAGCCTGGC
>CAYZFU010000059.1:4271-15658 GCA_964477725.1 uncultured Halopseudomonas sp. | reverse complement strand
AAAAACCAAAAACGAATAACAAAAATAATATCGGCTTCACACACAACAAAAATAAAACCGTGCAAGCGTAGCAAACTGATTTTTTTGGAGAATGGGTCGACAGTCGAACAGCGATGTTCGCGGACAGGAAGAAGAATAAAAGTTGCCAAAGCAACCCGACGCGTCCGAGCTCACAAGGCACTGCCTGATACCTAAGCTTCCAAAGCAATCCGTTTGTTGTTGAAACCCGGGATGGGTTGATACAGGCGACATTGTCGCCTTGCCTAACAACAACAATAGCTCGACAGACAACAACAATAAAAAACAATGCCATTAGGGGGAGTAACTACTCCCCTTGAGCTTTCCCCCTCCTTTCTTACAATTTCCCGCGCGTTCAGGCTAGAATGGTTGCCTTTAATACAGGCAGCACTGTCTGAGGCAGCTCGTCATTCCAGCGTCTCCGCGCCTATCTTCGCACAGTGATCTGCCAGACTCGCCATGGTCCTGTATCCGGTGGATATGACGGGCACTGCCGGTGGAACGCCTGCTTCTATGATTCGAAAGTTGCTACAGAAAATTCCCTATCCCTTCGGGCGCGCCGCCCATCGCCGAACCACGCCTGCGATCATTCCGGCCAGCCAGCACACCTTGCGCCGCGAGCGGCTCAGCCGGAATGCCGTCAACGTCGTCGAGCGACTGCAACAGGCCGGCTTCGAAGCGTTCGCCGTTGGCGGCTGCGTACGCGACCTTTTGCTCGATCTCGCGCCAAAAGACTTCGATGTGGCCACCAGCGCGACGCCGGAAGAAGTCCGCGCCACCTTTCGCAACGCACGCCTGATCGGACGCCGCTTCAAACTGGTTCATGTGCATTTCGGCCGGGAAATCATCGAGGTCGCCACCTTTCGCGCCAGCCACGGTGACGACGGCGACGAACAGACAGTCAGCGAGCATTCACGCCAGAGCGAATCCGGCAGGCTGCTTCGCGACAACGTCTACGGGACACTGGAAGAAGACGCGCAACGTCGCGACTTCACCATCAACGCTTTGTATTACAACGTCAGTAGCGGCCAGATTCACGACTTCGCCAACGGCCTGCATGACATCCGCAACCGCCAGGTGCGCCTGATCGGCGACCCGGTCCAACGTTATTCGGAGGACCCGGTTCGCATGTTGCGTGCCATGCGCTTCGCGGCCAAGCTGGACTTCGATATCGAGCAGCATACCGCGGCCCCGATTCGCGAGATGGCAGATCTGCTGCACGACATCCCGGCCGCTCGGCTGTTCGACGAGGTTCTCAAGCTGTTCATGAGCGGCCAGGGTGAACGCACCTTTGACCTGCTGCACCAGTACGACCTGTTCGGTCCGCTGTTTCCCGATAGCGACGAAGCCATCGAACAGAATCCGGAATACGCGCTCAAGCTGATACGCCAGGCGCTGCGTAACACCGATGAACGGGTCAACGAAGGCCGACCGGTCACGCCGGCTTTCCTGTTCGCCGCGTTGCTCTGGCCGGCCCTGCCGCAGCGTCTCGCCGAACTGGAGGAGCGTGGCATTCCGACCATACCGGCGCAGCAGCAGGCAGCGCAGGAGCTGCTCGCCGAGCAGTGTCGTCACACCGCGATACCCAAGCGCTTCAGCATCCCTCTGCGCGAGATCTGGGACTTGCAGCCCCGACTAGAGCGCCGCTCAGGGCGCCGCGCCGATCAGATGCTCGAGCATCCGCGATTTCGCGCAGCGTATGACTTCCTGCTACTGCGCGAGGTAGCCGGCGAGCAGACCGATGGGTTGGGCCGTTGGTGGACGCTGTATCAGGACGCCAGCGAGGAGCAACGCCGCAGGATGATTCGCGAGCTGAGCGCGGACAAGCCCGGCAGTGCCAAGCGGCCGCGCGCGCGCCGGCGACGCAAGCCGCGCACGCAGGGCGACTGATGAGCGTGCGGTGTTTCGTCGGACTCGGGAGCAATCTCACCGAGCCCGAGACACGGATCCGTGAGGCGTTGAATGCGCTCGAGCGGATACCATTCACCGAGCTACAGGCGGTCTCGAGCCTCTACCGCAGTCCGCCGTTGGGCCCAGCGGACCAGCCCGACTATGTGAACGCGGTCGCCTCGTTGCACACTTCTCTGGAGGCCGAATCACTGCTCGACCATCTGCAGCTGATCGAGCATGTCCAGGGACGTGTTCGCAAGGCCGAGCGCTGGGGGCCACGCTCCCTGGATCTGGATATTCTGTTATTTGGCGATCACGTCATTGACACGCCACGCCTTGCGGTACCCCACTATCACATGCATCATCGCGCCTTCGTGCTGTATCCTCTCGCGGAGCTCGCCCCCGAGCTGGTGATGCCTGACGGAACACCGCTCGGCGCGTTGCTCGAACGCTGCCCGCGGGCGGGATTGGAACGTCTCGACCACACCGGGGCCAGGGCTGAATCATGATCCTCAGTTGCAGTCCAAACAACCAACTGACGTTATGCGAGGCGGCCTTTTTTCGAAAAGCCCGCCCCTTGTGCAACCACTGGAAGCTGCCATGCCTGATGTAACCCTGACTACGCTGAACAAGCTTAAGCAGAGCGGTGAAAAGATCGTCTGCCTGACCGCCTATGACGCCACCTTCGCGCACCTGGAGTGTCAGGCTGGCGTCGAGGTGATCCTCATCGGCGATTCCCTGGGCATGGTGCTGCAGGGCCACGACAGTACCCTTCCGGTTACGATCGAGGACATGGTCTACCATACTCGCGCGGTAAAGCGCGGCAACCGCGGCGCGCTGATCATGGCCGACCTGCCGTTCATGAGCTATCCCACTCTCGACCAGGCCGTATCGAGCAGCACTGCACTCATGCAGGCCGGGGCGCACATGGTCAAGCTCGAAGGCGGCGGATGGCTGGCAGAGACGATCACCACGCTGACGCGCAACGGCATTCCGGTTTGCGCTCACCTGGGGCTCACCCCGCAAACCGTCAATGTACTCGGTGGCTACAAGGTACAGGGGCGTGACGAAGCACAGGCAAAAGCCCTGCTTGACGATGCCAGAGCACTCGAAGCTGCAGGTGCCGCCATGCTGCTGCTCGAATGCGTGCCCAGCGAATTGGGCGCCGAAGTCGCGCGCTCGGTTCAAATTCCGGTCATCGGTATTGGTGCCGGCAGCGATACCGACGGACAGGTGCTGGTCGTGCACGACCTGCTCGGACTGTCCATCAGCGGCCGCTTGCCGCGCTTCGTGAAGAATTTCATGGCTGGCCAGCCCGATATCCAATCGGCTGTACGCGCCTACGTCGAAGCGGTCAAGCGCGTCGAATTCCCCTCGGCTGAACACGAGTTCTGATCGATGAATACCTTGCATACCATTGCGCAGCTTCGCGCAGCTGTTGGCCGTGCGCGTAAGGAAGGCAAGCGGATTGGCCTGGTACCCACCATGGGCAACCTGCATGCCGGACATGTCGCGCTAGTTGAAAAAGCGCTCCAGCGCACCGATTACGTGGTCGTGACTATCTTCGTCAACCCGTTGCAGTTCGGCCCGAACGAGGATCTGGACAGCTACCCCCGTACGCTTGCGGATGACCAGGCCAAGCTGCTCGAGGCCGGCGCACAGCTGGTATTTGCGCCCAGTGTCAACGAGATGTACCCCGAGGGTATGCAAGGCCATACCATTGTCAGCGTACCGGTGGTATCGGAAGGCTTGTGCGGCGCCAGCCGACCAGGGCATTTCAATGGCGTCTCCACAGTCGTCTCCAAACTGTTCAATATCGTCCAGCCAGACCTGGCGATCTTCGGTCAGAAGGACTATCAACAGCTGGCCGTAATCCGCAAGATGGCCCTTGATCTGTGTCTGCCTATCCAGATCATGGGCGAGCCGACCGTGCGCGCCGACGACGGTCTTGCGCTATCGTCACGCAACGGCTATCTGACCGCCGCCGAGCGACAAGTCGCGCCGCAACTGTATCGCACGCTGTGCCAGGTGGCGGCTGAAATCCAGGCCGGGCGACGGGACTATCCTGAGATCATCGAAGAGGCCCGCTCGACACTGGTTCAAGCGGGGATGCGTCCCGATTATCTCGATCTGCGCGATGCCAACTCGCTGCAGCCGGTCGACCAGACCACCCGGCACATGGTGGTCCTGGCTGCCGCATTCCTCGGCAAGACCCGTCTGATCGACAACCTCTGTTTCGACCTCGCCTGAGCTGTCGCGGAAGGTTTTTCCTTCCGCGATTTTCTCCCTGCCGTACCCTGCCCGCGCGCGCCATATCAGACCAAAGAAGGGTTGTCAGACCCGCCCTTATGATCAACGCTTAGAGCATTCCGCAGGTCCGCACGCATTACGTCAGACGTACGCCGCCCACCTATGCTGTCAGGGCCTGCTTCGACCAATAAAAAAAAGAGGGCCATCCATGTACAAGATCGAGAACCACAAGGTTACGGACGCCGCACGCAGCCGCACTCATATAGATGAGGCCGGCTACGAACGATTTTATCGCCAGTCGATCGAAGAGCCCGATGCCTTCTGGTCGGATCAGGCCAAGCGCTTCCTGGCCTGGGACCAGCCCTGGTCCAGCGTCCACCAAAGCGATCTCAGTCAGGGTCAGGCTGCATGGTTCATTGACGGCAAGCTGAACGTGAGCGTCAACTGCATTGACCGGCACCTTGATACTCGCGGCGACCAGACGGCAATCATCTGGGAGGGTGACGAGCCCGACCAGGACAAGCGCATCAGCTACCGCGAACTGCACGAAAGGGTCTGCCGCCTGGCCAACGTGCTCAAGCAGCGTGGCGTCAAGAAAGGCGATCGGGTTTGCCTGTACATGCCGATGATCCCCGAGGCGGCCTATGCGATGCTCGCCTGCGCTCGCATCGGCGCCGTGCACTCGGTGGTGTTCGGTGGCTTCTCGCCCGACGCGCTGCGCGACCGCATCAATGATGCCGACTGCCAGGCAGTGATCACCGCCGACGAAGGCGTACGCGGCGGCAAGCGCGTTCCGCTCAAGCAGAACGTGGAGAAAGCGCTGCAGGAATGCCCCAATGTGCACACCGTGGTGACCGTCCAGCGTACTGGAGGCGACGTCGCCTGGGACAGCCAGCGAGACGTCTGGTATCACGAGGCGTGCGAGAAGGTCGACGCCGTTTGCTCGCCCGAGCCGATGGATAGCGAAGACCCGTTGTTCATCCTGTACACCTCCGGTTCGACCGGCAAGCCGAAAGGCGTGCTGCACACGACTGCCGGCTATCTGCTCGGTTCGGCGATGACCCACCACTACGTATTCGACTACCAGGACGGCGAAGTCTACTGGTGCACCGCAGATGTCGGCTGGATCACCGGCCACTCCTACATCGTCTACGGTCCGCTGTGCAACGGGGCGACGACGCTCATATTCGAAGGCGTGCCGACCTACCCCGACGCCTCCCGCTGCTGGCAGGTGATCGACAAGCACCAGGTCAACATTTTCTATACCGCGCCGACAGCAATCCGCGCGCTGATGGCCCAGGGTAACGACCCGGTTACCGGCACCTCGCGCGCCAGCCTGCGTCTGCTCGGCACCGTTGGCGAGCCGATCAACCCGGAGGCCTGGGAGTGGTACTACCATGTGGTCGGTGAGACGCGCTGCCCGATCGTCGACACCTGGTGGCAGACCGAAACCGGCGCCATCATGATCACTCCGCTACCCGGCGCAACCGACCTGAAGCCCGGTTCGGCCACGCGGCCATTCTTTGGGGTCGAGCCTGCACTGTACGATCCTGAAGGCAACGAGCTGGAAGGCGCTACCAGCGGGAATCTGGTGATCAAGCGTTCCTGGCCGAGCCAGATCCGCACCGTTTATGGTGACCATCAACGGCTGATCGATACCTACTTCTCCACCTACAAAGGCGTGTATTTTACTGGCGATGGTGCGCGGCGCGACGAGGACGGCTACTACTGGATCACCGGCCGGGTCGATGACGTGCTGAACGTATCCGGCCATCGGATCGGCACGGCAGAGGTGGAGAGCGCACTGGTGCTGCATGATGCGGTCGCCGAAGCGGCAGTTGTTGGCTGTCCGCACGATATCAAGGGGCAATGTATCTATGCCTACGTCATGCCAATGCGCGGCACTACGCCAAGCGATGATTTGATCAAGGAGCTCAAGGCTTTCGTTGCCGAGCAGGTTGGTTCGTTCGCCAAGCCGGACTTCATCCAATGGACCCCCGGTCTGCCCAAGACCCGGTCAGGCAAGATCATGCGCCGGATTCTGCGCAAGATCGCCTGCGACGAGCTTGATTCACTTGGCGATACCTCGACCCTGGCGGATCCTGCCGTTGTCGAAGAGTTGATTGCCAATCGGCAGAATCGCGGCTGAGCGAAGCTTGAGGGCGCGCCGCCCGGCGCGCCATGTGTTGTCCTGCGTGACCGCTACCTCTATTCTTGTTTGTCTTCCGAACGAGACATGAGGAGCCGTTCATGCGAGACGTCGTTATCGTCGCTGCCACACGCACCGCCATCGGCAGTTTTGGCGGTCAGTTCGCCACCCTTCCCGCCCACGAGCTGGGGGCCACGGTCATTCGGGCTTTAATCCACAAGACCGGCATCGACCCCGCCAGTGTCGACGAGGTCATGATGGGCCAGGTGCTCACAGCCGGCGCCGGACAGAATCCGGCACGCCAGGCCGCGGTGCTCGCGGGACTGCCATACAGCGTACCGGCCATGGTGGTCAGCAAGGTCTGCGGCTCCGGCCTGAAGGCATTGCAGCTGGGTACCCAGGCGATTCGTAGCGGGGATGCCGAGATCATCATCGCAGGCGGCCAGGAATCCATGAGCCTGGCGCCGCACGTATTACCCAACTCCCGTACCGGTCTGCGCATGGGTCATGGTCAGCTGATCGACAGTATGCTGCATGACGGTTTGTGGGATGCCTTCAACGGATACCACATGGGTATCACTGCCGAAAACCTCGTTGAAAAATATGGCATCACCCGCGAAGAGCAGGACGCATTCGCTACCAACTCCCAGCGCAAGGCGGTGGCCGCTCAACAGGCGGGACGCTTCGACGAGGAGATAACGCCGGTACTGGTGCCTCAGCGCAAGGGCGAGCCGGTCAGCGTGACGACCGACCAGGGTCCGCGAGCCGAAGCGACCGGCGAATCTCTGGCCAAGCTGCGCCCGGCTTTCAGGAAGGAAGGCAGCGTAACGGCCGGCAACGCATCGAGCATCAACGATGGCGCCGCTGCGGTGATGTTGATGAGTGCAGAAAAGGCCGCCCAACTCGGCCTGCCTGTGCTGGCTCGGGTCGCCGGCGCAGCGAATGCTGGCGTGGACCCTGCGATCATGGGTATAGGCCCGGTCTCGGCGACGCTACGCTGTCTCGAACGCGCCGGATGGCAGGTGGGGGATCTGGACCTGATCGAGGCCAACGAAGCTTTCGCTGCGCAGGCATTGGCCGTGGCGCATGAACTCAAGTGGGATATGGATCGGGTGAACGTCAACGGCGGCGCGATAGCTCTGGGGCATCCCATCGGCGCATCGGGGTGTCGCGTGCTGGTCACCCTGTTGCATGAAATGATGCGTCGCGATGCCAAAAAAGGCCTGGCCACCCTGTGTATCGGTGGCGGTCAAGGCGTAGCGCTCGCGCTGGAGCGCAGCTGAGCCTGAGGCTCGCCCTAGGATTTCCGTCGCCAACGCGGCGGAAACCGCCACCAGCTGAGCACGACCAGTGAACCGAACACCGTATAGATCAGCGTGAATACCCAGGCGGGCGCGTCGTAATAAAGCGCTCGCTGGAGCCAGTATTCGATGAAACCTCCAGCATAAGACGTCCCGCCTGCCTGCGCCCGCAACCAGCGCTCAAGCGTGGTCAGCGGGCAGACGATCCCCAGCCAGGCCTCGGCTACCACAACCGCAATGGTCAACAGGTGCAGCAGACGGAATACCGGACTGTTGACCCAGCGCCAGCCCAGCAGGTTGCCCGCTACGATCAGCAGCAGGCCGCCCACTACGAACAATACGATCAGCACGTGAACCGTAAGAACCAGATCGGCCAAAACCTGGTACAGGCTCATCTGCGGGCTCAGCTGCTAGCTGGAAGAGGCGGCTCGGGAAGCACGCCCTCGGGGTTGTCCGGCGTAGACAGATAGACGCTCCATATATCGTGCGTCCGGCGCCTGGTAAGCTCCAGCAGACAAGTAGCCAGCTGCGCCCCGCGCAGGCTGCCATCGGCCCACAGATCGTAGACGGCGAAGCAATGGCTGTCGCGATAGCGCAGCCAGGCGCCGTGGGCGGCTTCCATCGAGACGACCGCATCGGACGCATCGGCGTGTCGCGTTCGACTGGCTTCCAGATAACGGTCGAGTTCGTCTTCCGCCTTGGCCACCTCGCCATGCAGGCAGGCGTTAATCTCGACAGTGTCCTCGAGATCGTCGCACGGCGCAGCGACTGCCATATGGGTTGCCAGCAGCGCGCCTAGCGCCAGCCAACGATACTTCATGTAAAGTCCTCGGCTCCATCGGATGGCTTCATGCTATCAGTCTTGACGTCATACCGGCGAGAAATCCGCCAGTCGTCTGACCACGCGCTCCCGCACACGTTCGGCCAGAGGCGCCTCGAGCATGCGAAGCAAGAGTCTCTCATCTGTGCCCAGACCGTGCCAGTAGCGAAAGACTTCGGCTACGGTCGGCCACGCCACAGGCGCCGGGGTGACGACTATCGGGTCGCTCGACCGCACGGTACCGGGACGCAGCACGCGTGCGTAGGCTCCGCAGCGTTCGGCCTTGATGAAGGTACGCAGAAAACCCGGCATACCGACACGTGCATCCAGCGTAGCGCAGGGCGTGCGCGGAGCAGTGATCTCCAGCAGCACATCGCCCACGGCTATCCGGTCACCTATGCGCGGCTTGCTCCACCACTTGCTTATCGACAAATTTTCGCCGAAGAAACCTGCCCCCAGACGGCGCTGTAGCAGCTTCTCCCACCAGGCTACATCCTCCATGCTGTAGAGATATACCGCCTGATCCAGGCCGCCGTGATGCCTGGCATTGCCAATGAAGTCGCCGGTCACACCTACCGCAGCGATGAGTACCGAATCATTGACGGGTTGTTTGAAATGGCCGGTTTTCACCAGGCGACGTCCAACTTTCAATCGGCTCGAAGCCGCGACGTTGACCGATACCAATACCGGCGTTGCATTATCCATCCGGGGAACGTTTCCTACGATCGAGTACTGTTTGGTTGCTGACACAGGCCGGCCAGGCCCTACTCCGCTTCCCGCTTTTTCTCCCACGGCCACCGCCCGGTCAGTTCGACTTCCAGTGTGAAGCTCAGATAGCTCCGGATCAACACTATGACCACCAGCATACCGACCGTCTCGAATGAGAGTTCGACCGCAACCGTGAGCATGATGTCAGCAGCGATAAGAAACTCCAGGCCCAGCAATATGCCGCGTCCCAAACGCTGGCGAACCTCGTTGAACACCTCGGCAGTGTCCGCATCGTGGCGGATAAGGTGTTTGCAGGCGGCGAACAGCGAATAAAGCGCCATAAACAGAATCAAGGCGATCCCGATGGCTCCCAGAATTCCCGCACTCCAGTTCGCAAACGGGTGGATATGATCCATTTCTCCTCCTCAGTCGGCTTGATTGAGCGGCAGGACGTTCAAGGGCGCGGTCATCGGCGTTTCGATGCAACGCCTGGCAGCCCGGCGTGATCGGCGTAATTCAGATTTGAAGCGTCAATGCGACCACTGCAATGCGCTCGACTTCGCTGTATATCGGCTTGAGCAATTCCTCACCGAATACATCAGGGTCGATCTCACGGTAGCGCCAGCTGCACGGGAGGCTCGAAAACCGCTGCTGCAAGGCCAGCAGGAACGGGTCCCGGCCGTTGACCATTGCCACGCCGGTGTAAAGCAGGAGGGTGCCCCCCGGCGCCAACCGATTCAGTGCCGCATCGACGATTCTCAGCGACAGTCCCGCGCCCAGCGGGCCGCCGCCGTGACGGTAGGCACGCTGCTGCGGATCGAGCATGTACGGCGGATTGGCGACGATCAGATCGAAATCGCCCTCGACATTCTGGAGCAGATTACTGCAGATCGGCGAGACATTATCCAGTCCGCCCAGCGCGGCGTTCACCGCGGTCAGGCGCAATGCCTGCCGGTTGATATCGACACCGATCACCTCCGCAGCCGGACAGGCCTGAGCAATGAGCAGAGCGCCCGCGCCCGAACCGCAGCCAATATCCACTGCCCTGCGCACCCGGCCAGCGTGGCGTTCAAGATAACCTTCGATGAGCTGCGCGAAACGATAGGTGTCCGGGCCGAAGAACACCGCTTCTGCCGCGTCGGTAGGATAAGCCGAATGCGCGCATAACAGCCCACCGAGCGTGGACCAGCGGACCTTGCTGCGCCACAACTCGCCCTGCCGTGTCAGGACGTCGGCTGCCTGCATCAGCTCGAACTCGAACGGCGTTACCGCCTGACTGGAGAACGGGCGGCTCCAACCGAAAATGTCACGCAGGTCACGCGCCGTGCGGTTTGTCCGCCGTTCGTTGTTGTGTGCATGGCTCAGCGGCGTAATCGCCACGTGCTGATAGCCGGTCCCAGCCAGATACCGGCCGAGCTCGATCAGCGCCAGATCCGCATCTGCCGATCCGCTAGTGCCGGCTGCCTCAAGAGGCGCCAGGTCTGCAAGTCCCTCGAAAGTCGTCATCTTATTCTCGATCCATCAAGTCCACGAAAAGCCGTGTTGCGTAAAGCCCCGCCGGAGTCGCATGGGTGCCGGGCGACATCAGTTCAATAAGCCGCCGCACGCGCTCTTGCGGATTCATCATGGACAGTTCGGTTTGCAACTGCGCCACGTCCGGGTCCGTCTCCGCTTCGCCGCTGGCGCCTTGCTCGTCAACCGAGTCCGCTCTCGAAGCCGCAACCGTTCCGCGCCTGCGACGAGCGGGACGAAAAGCAGTGTGTCGTGCGTTACCGCTCGAAGCGGTATTGCCAGGCTCACCGAACCAGCCGTCGGCGATCCAGTCGTGCAAAAGCTGCTTCTCGAACGGGCTGAACACACCGAACATGAGCGCGTCCTGTCCGTCGATCAGGTTCCAGAACCGACTATTGCGAGGATCTTCGCCGCGCTTTATCCAGCCGCGTTTCTGGAGGGCCTCCAGGAACTGGCCGGCCTGGCCCGGTTCAGCCAGCCACTGGTTCACTGTGCGCCCTTCGATCCGGCAATAATCAGAGTGCATGTGCTGGCCGAACGTACGCTTGCGTTCGAGCATCTGGATCAGCTCCTGATCCAGGTCGAACGCCTCGATCAATGCTGCCGAACCTAGGCCCACGTCATTGAGCTTGTAGCCGTTGTTCACCCGTTCGAGGAAGACCTCGCTGTCGCCGGCTACCGGCATGCTGTCGATCACCGCCTGCACCGCCTTGCGCGCGTGACCGGTGCTGCCGTTGTC
>CAYZFU010000059.1:0-4261 GCA_964477725.1 uncultured Halopseudomonas sp. | reverse complement strand
TGCAGGGTGAAATAGTAGGGGTCGATATCCAGCTCGTTGAGCTCGAATGCGCAGATCAGCAGATGCAGAGGGAGCTGCTCATAGCCAAGGTTGTAGCCGATGAGCTCTGGAAGAAACTCTTCCGCATGGTAGCCCAGCGCCAATTGCACAGCGCCCTGGACGTAACGGTCATCGGCCAGCTCCGGCAACGGGTCACACCCAGTCGTCGCCAGAAGCTTTCGATACAACACCACGTGGTTCTGAGCCGGATCGCCATCGCCAAGCTCCTCCAGGTAAGTACGCAGCAGCGGGTGATAGCGGCTATCCTGCCAGTGCTGCAGTACACCGTAGAGCCAGGCGCCATCGACCAGCTTGGTCGGAGCGACCTGCTGCAAAAACCATAATGCATGCGAGCGGCAGCTGAAAAAGCTTCGCGGGTGGCCCGCCTTGCGCTGCTCCAGGTATTCCGCGTATCGCTCGCCAACCGTGCGCGCGCGACTCTCCATCCAGCCGAGCAAGGCGGATGGCTCAGATGGCATATCATCGTCCAACCGCCCAGCACGCTGGAGCTGCTGATTCAGAAATTCGCGTGACTCGCTTTGATTGTCCAGATCAGCAGGGTGTTCCAGCACGTTCTGGTACAACGCGCGGACATAACCGCCCGAACATTCGGTTCGGACAAGCTCACTATGGCCGGATACGGAATAAAGGCTCGACATCTGCACTCCCGGTCTAGGGCAACACGCCCGGTTGAAGACGAGCCGGGGTGTGGCGGCTCATCAACGCCTACGTGAGATTACCCTGGGCATGGAAAATTCCTTCGATCTGACGAAGCGAAGCTCTAGCCGATCTCGCTTCCGTCGGCATTCGGATTACCGCGCACGTCGCATAGCGTAGACAGCCCATCAGCGGCGACCTTGCCCAGAACATTAAGGCTGCCGTCGGTTTCGAGTATCACCGCATCGATTTTTTTCAGGTCTGCGTAGCCACCGGAGCGGGCAACGGCGAGAATCTCTTTTTTGGTCACCCGTTCGCGGCGTAGTGAATCCTCGATCCAGTCGCCTCGGTAATAGAGCAGGCGAGGCTCCGATTTAACGACACTCCGCACCCACGCGGAGCGCACCGAGAGCGCAGTGATCACATACTGGGCGAGAATCAGCACGGCAAACCCGGCCGCCCCCTCCACCAGCGGAACATCCTTGGACAACAGCACCGTTGCAAGCGTCGAGCCGAGCGCGACCGTAACGATCAGATCGAAGGCATTGAGCTTGGACAGCGTCCGCTTGCCGGATACCCGTAACAACAAAAGCAGACTCAGATACGCCAGCGGCCCAACCGTGAGCGTGCGGATGATGCCGTCCCAAGATTCAAAAAACATTACTGAACTCCTTTTGTTCCAGGCGTGAGTGCCTTGAGCGAGGAAACCGGCATGACCACCAGATCATGCAGACGCCAATCTAGCGTCAGGGCGAACGCGGTGAGACGCTCGACACTCACGTCAAAGTCGGTGCCAGGACGGAAAACAACGAATACTTCCCCGGCGACCAGATAACCCTCTTCGCGTAAACGAACGTTAACCTGCTCTACCTGCGGCCAGCGACCAAGCCGCTCTTCCACGATGCGTTCCAGCCCAAGCGGCTCTCCAGTGACCACATCGGCCGGGCGATGATCCATCAGATCATCCATTGCACGGCGAACGTTCCGATAGCCGTCGTGCAGTACGTCGAGGCCAATGACTCCCGCCGCCACGGCATCAGCCCACCACCATCCCAGACCGATACCAAGCACCCCGAAGATTGCAGCAGCGGCGGTCATCCAGTCCGCCTTGTTCATCGTCGCGTCGGCGTAAAGGGTGCTGTCATGCAGGTCCGCTGCCAGCGGCAGCTTCTTGCGCCCGAGAATCAATGGGGGAACGAGACTGTAGATCAGCGCGCCGATCATCACCCAGCCAGCCCAAATGTCCCATTGCGTGCCGAGAAGGTGGAAATGGCCGATGGTAGGATGCTCACGACTGATCAGCGTGTGCCCGGCGTCGTAGAGGATGAAACACCCAAGCATCAGAATCGCGACCGATGCAGCCAGAAAGGCAAGCAGTGTCGCCCGACTGAATCCATAGGGAAATTCCGGAGTGGGCGCGCGCTGTCGGATCCGGTTAGCCAGCAGAAATGCAACAGGCGGAATCAGGCTTAGACAGTCTTCGATGAGCGCGGCCTTCATTGCCTGGGAGGCGCCCATGGTCAGATACATGACCAGAATGATGGTCGCCATGAAGAAGATGGTCAGCCATTCGAGAGCTACGACGCGGCGCAGTTTCTGCTCACGCTCAGGTGACAACCGGTACCTTGGGCGCAGTCTCACTGGCCAGACGCCGCCCATAGCAGCCCGTCCATGTCATGCTCCGCGACGAAATTGGCGAGAAATCGCTCAAGCTCCATCAACAAAGCATTTTCCCCGGGAGAAATAGCCACAACGTGGCGACGCTCCTGCAGCATAATATTGCTAGCCTGATAGCCGAGCCCTTGTATTTCCCACTGCCGAGCCGCAATGGCTCCAGTTGCCACAGACAATTTCGGCACACGCTTCACTTCGGCGCCTTGTCGGCGCAACTCGTCGTAGAGATGACTTTCATACGGAATCGATACGGTTAGCCCGTCGGCATCTTCCGGAACCGGCTTACCCTGCGGCACGGCAATCGCTACGTTGCTGGTGTAGTACGGCGCGGTGAATCCGACTTCGCTGCGCCAAGGGCTGTCCGTAGTAAGCCCACCTATGATGAGATCAAGCTCGTGATGGCGCAGCGACTCGAACAGATCCTGTTCACTGCCCCATTGCGTTTCGAGCCGCGCACCCTGACTGTTGGCGAACTCTCGGACCAGCCTCCCTTCGACGCCCTCCGGGGTTTCTGGCGCATCTCCCGTTACCCATGGCGGCCCGTAGAGCACACCGACTCGCAGGGTACCGCGTTCATGGATCCGCTGAAGCGAGTCGCCAGGGTCGCGCGGAAACCGCTCACAACCGGCAAGCAGGCCAAGCATGACAAGGCAGGCGCAGAGCAGCACAAAGGGGTGATACATCAAGGCTCCGTGGTAATCCGCACAAAGAGCGGTCTGCCTATTCCGACCAGGCCAGCATTCACGGGTTCCGGGATTGGGCTAGCCGGTGAGGCAGGGCCCGAGCGCTTCCTGCGGTTCAGGAAAGACCGTAGCGAGCGATAGTGGTATAGCGTGAACCAGCCTCGGCAGGGACGCTTGCGACCAGGGAAAAGCTGGTTATGTCGACTGACGCAGATCTGAGCGCGGCATGCCGGGCCAGCCAGCCGGTTGCATCAGGAGCAGGGGCGCGCAGGCGGGCCAGGGTAACGTGCGGACGAAAATCAGCACCGTCACCAACCAGGCCCAGGGAAAGCAGCTGCAGATCAATTGCCGCGCGCAGGGCCTGTAGCGGCTCGGTCGGTGAGACACCGGCCCAGAGTATCCTGGGCGATTCGACGCCGCCAAAACACCCCACGCCATCGATTGCCGTCTCGAACCGCGGCACATCGACCTTTTTCAAGGCATTCTCCAACTCGATCAAGCGCGGCTGAGGCCAGTCTCCCAAAAACCGCAACGTGAGATGCAATTGCGTGGCCCGTTGCCAACGGGGCGCCGGGTAATCGGAGCAGGCGTCAAGCGCTGCGGCCTTCAAGGAATCAGGCAGTTCTACCCCGATGAACAGACGCGGCATCAGTCGGCTTCGGTTGCACAGGGATCGCACACGGCATCGATATCCACCCGCCAAGATACCCAGCCTTGCTGAGCCAGCATCTCGGTTTGCTTCGCGTCGAGCTGCAGGCCGCTCGCTTCGACCTGCTCTCTGGATATGGGGAAAGGCTGGCCTTGCTCGATGGCGTCAAGCTGCTCTTCGCTAAGATCGACGATGTCCAGCCTGACGCGCACGTGCTCCAGACAATCGCGGTCGGTAGCGTCGTTGCAGCAGATGAAATAGTCCGGCATACCTTCTCCCCACTTGCAGGCGAGCCACCTTGCAAGCGACCCGCGTTAAACATTCTTATACAAGTCTAGAAGCTGATCGGCCCCGCTGCACAGCATCTGCTCCAGCGCTACGGAGATGATTCAGCAGCGGCCTCGTTAACCCACAATACATGTCCAGGTGTGCCACTCAAGGCGCGCGGTAGCGCTGGAAAGCCCGCCAGTCGTGACGTCGAGCGGATTTTGCGGAATGAAAACTGCCCCTCAGGGTCGAACGTGGAACAGTCACTGATACAGAACCATGTTCGGAGGTG
>CAYZFU010000058.1:14099-15925 GCA_964477725.1 uncultured Halopseudomonas sp. | reverse complement strand
GGATGCGGCGATGGTGGACCGTCCGCGGCATGGATGCCGCGGATGAGCCTACAAGGATGTATTCACGGCGTGTCCACTAGCGCCGCATGCCGCATGCACGTTCTCTCCCACAACATTCGGTTTTCACCTTCTTCGCAGGTAACCCCATGAGCAATACCAGAAGCCTCACCGATCTGGAACAGACTGACGCGTTTCTGCGCCGCCATATCGGTCCGGACGATGCCGAACAGCAGTCGATGCTTGAAACTCTTGGCGTCGAGTCGTTGGATGCGCTGATCAGCGAGACAGTCCCGAACAGCATCCTGCGCAAGGACTTGCTCAACCTGCCCGGTCCCCGTACCGAAGCCGAGGCGCTCGGTTACCTCAAGGGCGTTGCCAGCAAGAACCAGATCTATACCTCGTGCATCGGCATGGGTTACCACGGCACGCTGACCCCGAACGTAATCTTGCGCAACGTGCTGGAAAACCCGGGCTGGTACACCGCGTACACGCCGTATCAGCCTGAGATTGCTCAAGGCCGACTCGAAGCGCTGCTCAACTTTCAGCAGCTCTCGATAGACCTGACCGGCATGGAGCTGGCCAGCGCCTCGCTGCTCGACGAAGCCACTGCCGCAGCCGAAGCCATGGCACTGGCCAAGCGCCAGGCCAAGAGCAAGAGCAATCTGTTCTTCATCGATCACGACTGCCACCCGCAGACCATATCGGTAGTGCGCACGCGCGCCGAAGCCTTCGGCTTCGAAATTGTGCTTGATGATGTGCGCAAGCTCGGCGATCACGACGTTTTCGGAGCTTTGTTCCAATACCCCAACACCTGGGGCGAGATTGTCGATCTCAAGCCTCTGATCGACACGGTGCACGCGCAGAACGGTCTGGCCTGCGTGGCCGCTGACCTGCTCAGTCTGGTGTTGTTGACGCCCCCGGGTGAGCTCGGCGCCGATGTAGTGTTCGGTTCGGCACAGCGTTTTGGCGTGCCCATGGGCTACGGCGGGCCGCACGCTGCATTTTTCGCCACGCGCGATGCGTACAAGCGTGCCATGCCGGGGCGGATCATCGGTGTGTCGGTCGACACCCGCGGCAACCGCGCGTTGCGTATGGCGCTGCAAACCCGCGAGCAGCATATCCGCCGCGAGAAGGCCAATTCGAACATTTGTACCGCTCAGGTTCTGCTGGCGAACATTGCCAGCTTCTATGCGGTATACCACGGCCCCGAAGGCCTTAAAACCATCGCGGAACGCGTCCATCGCTTGACCGCGATTCTGGCAGCCGGCCTGGAGAACAAGGGATTCAAGCGCCAAAACCAGCACTTCTTCGACACCCTGACGCTGGATGTCGGTGGCCGGGCTGGCGAGATCGTCGAGCGAGCTCGCGCCGCGCGAATCAACCTGCGCCTGGTCGATGAGACCACGCTGGGTGTGAGCCTGGACGAAACCTCCACCCGTACTACGGTAGAGCAGCTGCTCGAGGTGTTTGCCGGCGACGGTCAGGCGAGCGATATCGCTGCGCTGGACAACCAAGTCAGCGGCTCGGCAATGGGTATCCCAGAGGCGCTGCGCCGCCAGTCCGCGATCCTCACCCATCCGGTGTTCAACAGCTACCACTCGGAAACCGAGATGCTGCGTTACATCAAGTCGCTGGAAAACAAGGACCTCGCGCTGAACCACGCGATGATCCCGCTGGGCTCCTGCACCATGAAGCTCAACGCAACCGCCGAGATGATTCCGATCACCTGGCCGGAATTCGGTCAGCTACATCCCTTTGCGCCGCTGGCCCAGGCCGAAGGCTACAAGGTGATGATCGACGAGCTGGAAGCAGCGCTGCGCGAGGTC
>CAYZFU010000058.1:11573-14089 GCA_964477725.1 uncultured Halopseudomonas sp. | reverse complement strand
GCATGCAGCCGAACTCGGGCGCCCAGGGTGAATATGCCGGCCTGCTGGCGATTCGCAAATTCCATGAGGCCAATGGTGATGATCACCGCAACGTCTGCCTGATTCCGACCTCGGCGCATGGCACCAACCCGGCCTCGGCGATGATGGCAAGCATGCGCGTGGTGCTGGTCAGCTGTGATGACAACGGCAACGTGGACATAGACGACCTGCGTCAGAAGGCAGCCGATAACGCCGAAAACCTGTCGTGCCTGATGATTACCTATCCGTCCACGCACGGCGTGTACGAAGAAGGCATTCGCGACATCTGCCAGATCATCCACGAGCATGGCGGCCAGGTATACATGGACGGCGCCAACCTCAATGCGCAGGTGGGTCTGACGCGTCCGGCGGACATTGGTGCCGACGTATCGCACATGAACCTGCATAAAACCTTCTGCATTCCGCATGGCGGCGGTGGCCCGGGCATGGGTCCGATCGGCGTCAAGGCGCATCTGGCTCCTTACGTGGCCAACCACCCGGTCGTGCCGCTGGACGGGCCGGACCCGGAAAACGGCGCGGTCAGCGCTGCGCCCTGGGGCAGCGCGAGCATTCTGCCGATCAGTTGGACCTACATCGCGCTCATGGGCGCAGAGGGTCTGCGTCGGGCGACCGAAGTAGCGATCCTGAATGCCAATTATCTGGCCAAGCGGTTGGGGCAGGCTTATCCGGTGCTCTATAGCGGTCGCAACAGTCGCGTTGCGCACGAGTGCATCATCGACATCCGCCCGCTCAAGGCGGCCTCCGGTATCACCGAGGAAGACGTGGCCAAGCGCCTGATGGATTTCGGTTTCCATGCGCCGACCATGTCGTTCCCGGTGCCGGGCACATTGATGATCGAGCCGACCGAAAGCGAATCGAAGGCCGAACTCGACCGCTTCGTCGACGCCATGTTGACCATCCGCGGTGAGATCAGTCGGGTAGAGCAGGGCGAATGGACGGTGGAGCAGAGCCCTCCGCACAATGCGCCGCATACCCTGGCCGATATCACCGGCGACTGGGAGCGTCCGTATTCGCGACAGGAAGCGGTATTCCCGCAGGCCTGGGTGGCGGCCAACAAGTTCTGAATCGGATCGACAATGTCTACGGCGACCGGAATCTGTTCTGCGCCTGCCCGCCCATCGAGGCCTACGAGGCCTGACCCCGCTGGCGCGCCGCTCTGGCGCGCCTTCCTCTGTAAAGGGGCACATTCGGCCCCGTCTCGGTAAATCGCCTATGCTAGGGGTGGCCTGACGGCCCGCATCATCGTCCTAATGGACCGAGACCATTGGCAGTAGGAAACCGCGCAGCATGACCGACACTTCACCCGTTCAGACCGAGCTCGATACCGTTGTCGAGGCACTCGAGGAAGGCAAGCGCAAAAAACTGCGCAAACTGCTGCGTGGTATGCATCCCGGAAAAGTCGCCAGTTTGCTCGAAGTGCTCGACATCGATAGGCGTGTGGTGGTCTGGCAACACCTGCGCGAAGAGGACGAGGCGGCAGTGGTGCGCTATCTCGATCCACTGGTCGCCGCTGCGTTGCAACGCGATGCCGATGACGCTGACCTCGCCGAACTCGACGAAGACGCTGCTGAAGCCATCACCGATATCCGCCACGTCCGTGAATCGTTGGAAGAAGGACGCTACAAGCGCATCGTCAAGCTGTTCAAGCAGATGCATCCGGCCAAGGCCGCTGGCCTGCTCGAATCGTTGCCACCGGAAGAACGCAGTACTGTCTGGGAAATGTTGCCTAGCGAGCGAGCCGGCAAGATTCTGGTTCACCTGCACGAAGAGGTCCGAGTCAGCCTGGCCCAGGAAATGGACCAGGACGACCTGTTCGCCGCCGTCCGCAAGCTCGATCTCGACGACCTTGTCGACCTGATTCAGGCACTGCCAACCGGGGCCGGCCGCGAAGTCATGCTGTCCATGGATGTTGCGACGCGCCAGCAGGTCGTGTCGATGCTGTCGTATCCGGAGGATTCAGCCGGTGGTCTGATGAACATCGACCATCTCTCGGTGCGCGCCGACGTGCGTGTCGGCTCGGTGCTGCGCTACCTGCGTTTGCTCGAGGACCTGCCGGACCATACCGACAAGGTCATGGTCGTCGACCGGAAGAATCGCTACCAGGGCGTGCTGCGGCTTAGCCGTATCCTTACCAGCGATCCGGAAGCCAAAGTGCAGGATGTGATGGATGCCGAGTTTCAGCCGCTTCCGGTACAGATGCCCAGTCGTGACGTGGCGCGACGTTTCGAAGACCTCGACATGTTGTCCGCGGCGGTAGTCGACGATGACGGGGTGCTGCTCGGCCGGATCACAGTGGACGATGTGCTCGACATCATTCGCGAGGAGTCGCGCAGCGCGATGATGCATATGGCCGGCCTGAATGACGAAGCCGACATGTTCGCGCCTGTGCTCAAGAGCACCTTGCGCCGCTCGGTCTGGCTGGGCATCAACCTGGTTACCGCCTTCCTCGCCGCCTGGGTAATCGGTCAGTTCCAGGG
>CAYZFU010000058.1:0-11563 GCA_964477725.1 uncultured Halopseudomonas sp. | reverse complement strand
GCTGGAGCAGATCGTTGCGCTTGCCGTGCTGATGCCGATCGTTGCCAGCATGGGTGGTATCGCTGGCAGCCAAACCCTTACGCTGGTGATCCGCGGACTGGCGCTCGGGCAGGTGGAGGGTGGTAACGCCAGGGTGCTGTTGGGCAAGGAGATGGGTATCGGTCTGCTCAACGGCCTGCTTTGGGCTGTGGTTGTAGCGGTGCTGGCCTACGTGTGGTTTGGAAGTTGGCAGATCGGTGGCATTATCGGCGCGGCAATACTTGTCAATTTATTGTGCGCAGCGTTCTCCGGCCTCGCCGTACCGCTGGTGCTGCGCAAATTCGGTATCGATCCGGCGCTGGCCGGCAGCGTGATCCTGACGACGGTCACCGATGTCGTAGGTTTCTTCGCTTTCCTTGGCCTGGCCACGCTGTTGCTGCTCTGAGCTCAACGCCGCCGTACCGCCGCGTGGTCGAGCAAACCATTGGATTGGTCGCTACTCTGAGCGCAGACGTCTGCGCAGAAGCTGTCCCGCCGCGTCCAGCAGCGCAGCATTCCAATCGTCGATCAACCCAAGGCGTCGACTCGCTCGACGCATAGACAGATCAAGGAGACGAACATGACCATCAAGGTAGGCATCAACGGTTTCGGCCGGATCGGCAAACTGGCGCTGCGCGCCGCGTGGGACTGGCCCGAGCTGGATTTCATTCGCATCAATGATCCTGCCGGCGATGCGGCCACCCATGCGCACTTGCTGAACTTCGATTCGGTACACGGACGCTGGCATCACGAAGCAGGCTATCGGGAAGGCAACCTGGTCATCGAAGACCGGGAAGTCACGCTCACCCAGCACAAGACCATCGGCAACGGCGACTGGTCCGACTGCGATCTGGTGATCGAGGCCAGTGGCAAGATGAAGACCGTGGAAGTCCTCGAGGAGTACCTACGTCAGGGTGTGAAGCGTGTAGCGGTCAGTGCGCCAGTGAAAGAGGCGGGTGCGTTGAATATCGTGCTCGGGGTCAACCAGCAGCTGTTCGACCCAGCCAGGCATCGCATCGTGACGGCCGCGTCCTGCACCACCAATTGCCTGGCTCCGGTGGTCAAGGTGATCCACGAAGAGCTGGGCATACGCCACGGTTCGATTACTACCATCCACGACGTGACCAATACCCAGAGCATTCTCGACCAGCCGCACAAGGACCTGCGCCGGGCACGTGCCGCAGGCATGAGCCTGATTCCGACCAGTACCGGCTCGGCGACGGCGATTGCCGAAATATTTCCTGAACTGCGCGGCAAGCTCAATGGCCACGCCGTGAGAGTGCCGCTGGCCAATGCGTCGTTGACCGATTGCGTGTTCGAGGTCGAGCGGGCAACCACGGTTGATGAGGTCAACGCGTTGTTCAAGGCGGCCGCCGAAGGCAAGCTCAAGGGCATTCTCGGCTATGAAGAGCGGCCACTGGTGTCGATCGACTACCGCACCGATCCGCGTTCGTCGATCATCGATGCGCTCTCGACCATGGTGATCAACGGCACCCAGGTGAAAATTTACAGCTGGTACGACAACGAGTGGGGTTACGCCAACCGCACGGTGGAGCTGGCACGTCTGGTCGGTCTGGCCGGCTGAGCATGGGCGCGCTGTCGACGCTCTCGCCCGCGGTTCGCCAGTACCTGGTCGTTACTGGTAATTATTGGGCGTTCACGCTGACCGACGGCGCGCTACGCATGCTGGTGGTGCTGCACTTTCACGACCTGGGATACAGCCCGCTGCAGATCGCCTCATTGTTCCTGTTCTACGAAATCTTTGGCGTGGTGACCAACCTGATCGGTGGTTACCTGGGCGCCCGGATCGGCCTGAACCGCACCATGAACGTCGGGCTGGCGTTGCAGGTTGGGGCGCTGCTGATGCTGACGGTGCCGCCGCAGTGGCTCAGCGTGATCTGGGTGATGGCGGCGCAAGCGCTGTCAGGCATCGCCAAGGATCTCAACAAGATGAGTGCCAAGAGCTCGATCAAGCTGCTGGTGCCCGCAGATCAGCAGGGCGCACTGTATCGCTGGGTCGCCTTGCTCACCGGGTCGAAGAATGCGCTCAAGGGTGCAGGCTTTTTCCTCGGCGGGGCTCTGCTCGCCGCGCTCGGTTTCGCCGGTTCGGTATGGGCCATGGCGGGCGTACTGGCGTTGGTCTGGCTGTCGAGTCTGTTTCTGTTGAGAAAGGATCTGGGCAAGGCCAAAGCCAAGCCGAAGTTCCGCGCGTTGTTGTCCAAGAGCGAACCCATCAACGTGCTGTCGGCAGCACGGCTGTTTCTCTTCGGCGCGCGCGATGTATGGTTCGTCATCGCGCTGCCGGTATACCTCAGCAGCGTTTTCGGTTGGGACTATTGGCAGGTCGGCGGCTTTCTCGCGGCCTGGGTGATCGGTTATGGAATCGTTCAGACAGTGGCTCCCTGGCTGACCGGCAAACGTACCGGGGCGACACCTGGCGGGACGGCTGCGTTCGGCTGGGCGGCAGCGTTGACCCTCTTGCCGGTCGCCATCGCGCTGGGGCTGGACATTTCTGGGGCGCCGCAGGTGGTGCTGCTTGGAGGGCTGATGATATTCGGAGTGCTGTTCGCGGTGAATTCATCGCTTCACAGCTATCTCATCGTCTCCTTTGCCAAGGCTGACGGCGTGTCACTGGATGTCGGTTTCTACTATATGTCCAACGCCATGGGCCGCTTGATCGGCACGTTGCTCTCCGGCTGGGTCTATCAGGCCCACGGGCTGGAGGCCTGCCTGTGGATCTCGAGCCTGTTCGTGGCGGCGGCAGCGCTGATTTCGCTCAAACTGCCGCACCACGGTTCCGCAACGGCCTAACCGGCCGGTTGTACCAGCGCCTCGGTCGTGCTCGCACGTACATGGCGGGCACAGAGCCAGCCCAGCGCGGCGACGCCAGCGCCGGCGACTCCCAGAATCTCGAGCGACATCGATTGATTCACCTGCGCGCCCATTGCAGCGCCCGCACCCTGGCCGAGGAACATCATCGAGCCGTTCAGCGCCAACACGACCTGCCGCCCGTGTGGCGCCGCTTCGACCAGTTGCGCCTGGATCAGCGGTGACAGGGTAAACAGGCCGGCGGCGCCGAGGCTGATTGCCGCGCCCAGAGCCAGCCAGCTCACCAGCCCCTGCGCAGGCAACCAGACCATGCTGGCCGAGTAGAGCAGCTGGGTGGCGCCTATGCAGAGGAAAATGCGCATCAGGAGCTGGCCTGGATTGCGCAGCTGGCCGAGGCGGCTGGCGATGCTGACACCACATAGGGCGCCGACGCCGACCAGCATCTGAGCCAGCGCTACCTTGTGCGTATTGCCAATTACCTGCTGAACCACCGGGGCGATGTACGGCACCACACAGAAGGTGGCGCCGAAACCGACGAAGGTCATTGTCAGCAGACGGCGCACCTGCGGTTGCCAGCCAAGGCGCAACAGTGCCCAGCCGGTGCTGTCGGGACTGGCCACCTTCGGCAGTGCCAGCCGCACCCCGAGCGCCGCGGCCACGCACAAGGTTGCCGCCACGAGGAAGGTTGAACGCCAGCCGAACACGCTGCCGACCAGGCTGCCCAATGGCATGCCGAACATAAACGCCAGAACCATGCCGCCCATGACCATGGCCAGTACCTGAGCGCGGCGTTCCGGCGGGAATAGCAGTGCCACGGTAGAAGGGACCACCGGGATGACCAGCGTAGCCGCCAGACCCGCCAGCACGCGTAACCCCAGAAGTTCGGTAAAGCTCGAAGCCCAGGCGGCCACCAGGTTGATCGTCCCAACCAACAGTAACGCCAGCCACAGCAGCCGACGTCGTTCCAGATGACCGGTGCGCAGCGCGATGAAAGGAGCGGTGAAAGCGTAGGCCAGCGCGAACGCGGTGGCCAGATAGCCGCCCGTTGCGGTCGACACACCGAGTTCGGCTGTAAGCTCCATCAGCAGGCCGGCGAAGACGAACGTTTGCGTCCCGACCGCGGCCGTCGCAGCAGTCAGCGCCAATATACGAATCAGCATGACGCACCTCCGGTTGCAGCTTGGGCCGCCTCGACAGCCTGGGCATGAGCAGGCATCGGCGCGCCTGGATGCTGGCGCAGGCCTGCCGGGAAGCGATTGCGGCGCTTGCCGATCTTGAGAAAGCTGCTCACTGCCTGGATCACCCGTGGGTCGCCAAGCGGACGGTTGTGCCCGCCGTTTGGCAGCCATAGGGTTTTCGCCTGGCATGCCGCAGCGTTGTGATGGGCTGAGGCGATTGGCACCACAGCATCGTCTTCGGCATGTATCAGCATGACTGCCGCGCTGAGTTGCGATAGGCCACGGTCAGTACGAAAGCGCTCCAAAGGCGCGCCGAGCGCCAGGTGGATCCGCTCGGCCATGCGTTTCAATGCTCTTTCGGACAGACCCTGCGCCCGGCCCTGACTCAAAGCCTGCAGTCGAGCGGCCTGCGGCGCGCCGATCAGCACCAGGCGCGAGGCCTGCAGGCCATACTCCTCCATGGCCAGTACCGAGGTCGCACCACCGACCGAGTGCGCGATAAGCGCGTGGAGCGGACCGCACTGCGTGCCGGCAGCGGCGATCGCCTGCGCCATCAATGGCAGTGGCGCCCGTCGGCCGGTAGCCAGGCCATGGGCCGGCAGATCCAGCGCGACGATCGCGTAACCCTGACGCAGCAGGGGCTCGACGAATCCGCCCATTGCGTCATGGTCGTTTTCCCATCCGTGTACCAGCATCACCCTCGGGCCGTCGCCCTTGAGCCAAACCGGTATCCTTTCGCCCTGGACGTCGAGCGTGAGGCGCTCGAAACCATCGAAAGCCTGCGGCCAGCGCTGGGGTCTGCGACCGGTACGGGGCTCCAGAAAATGCTTCGCGCCGATTCGTCCAAACCGCTCGGGAAACAGACTCGACAGCAACTTGACTGTGCCCAGACGAGCCGTGTGACGGATCATTCGTAGCTGCATATGTTACTCCTCTGTATCTACCTACCGATCGGTAGTCTCGTGTGGCTAAAAAAACGCCCATCGGGGCGCAGCCGGGTGTTGCACCGGCTGAGCGGGTTCAACTCAGCGTGGCGATACGGGCACGAAGTCGGGTGATCGCTCGCTCCAGCGGGAGCGGGGACTGACGCACCCGGGACAGCACCAGCCCCCCCTGCACGTCGATCAGCACCGCCTCCGCCCATTGCTGGGCATCACCCTGACTGTGCACATAGCCTCCCGCCAGAGCGATCTCTTCCAGCCATTGCTGTTGCAAGTCCAGCAGCCGCCGCGCGCGATGCTGCAGCTCGGGTGCCAGATGATCCCAGTCGCCCAGAATGCCGCCCACCGGGCACAACTTGCTGCCCGCGCCAATGTTGCTGACGTAGACCGAAAGAAACGTCTCGAGCTGGCGCGCAGGCGGTTGGGCCTGAGCGGCTTCCATTCGCTTGCGAAAGGCGCCGATGCTGGCCTCGATGATGTCCGTCACCAGCGCTTCCTTGTTGCGATAGTGATGAAACAGGCTCGGCTTGCGGATGCCGACACGATCGGCGACATCCTGCAGGCTGAAACCGTTCATTGACTGCTTTTGCAGCAAATCGGCAGCGGTGACGAGTATCTGGGTTCTGGTATCCATGCGCCTACCGTATGGTAGGTTGGCGAATCCGTCAATCGGTTTTCTTAGGTGAAGCCCTTACGCGTTGTTTATGCGTTGTCGCCGAACAGCGACTCGTTTGTATATTGAGCGCCAGGCTAGGCTGTGACCAGTCTGCTGCGAGATGGCGACGCTCAGCTTCATTCGTCTGGTTGCCTACGTCTGCGGGTTTCTGGTTTTGATCATGGCGAGCATGGCGCTCGCGTCGCTGCCTTTGCCTGGTTGCGCGCCGATCCGGAAACCCCGGCGATCCTGCAGTCGGCTGCGGTTTCCGCCTTGGCTGGCGTGGCGATGGTGCTGAGCTGCCGCCATGCGGTGCGCCGTGGCGCTGCCGAAGCCCTGGAAGCGGTTGCCCATGGCGACACGCAGAGCTCGCAGGTCGTCGGCAGGGCCATCGGCGAACTGCCGCTGCCGGCCGATATCACGGTCGGGGCGTTGGTTCGGCGTGACGAGGTGATCGTCGCTCACGACAGCACCGTCATCGAGGACGGCGACCACGTAATTTTGTTCGTTTCGGACAAGCGTGACGTGATCCGGATCGAGCGGCTGTTCCAGGTCGGACTGTCGTTCCTCTAGTTGGATCGATTCAGCCGGGTCATTGCTTCGACATATTTCCGACTCGCGGCCTATCGTTCCATCCGCTAAGGTTTAGACGGTTCGTTACGCTACGAGGAGACAGACGATGACAGGCTTTCCGGTTGTGCCGCGCAGACAACACGGCTTCCTGTGGTTCGCTACGGCCTTTGTTATGGCAATGCTGCTGATCACAGGTCATGCACGGGCTCAGGACAATCCCTTCCAGGACAAGGTCGCCGTGATCACCGGCACAAGCTATGGTCTCGGGCGCGAGCTGGCGTTGCTGGCGGCAAAAAACGATATGAAACTGCTGCTGGTCGACATGCGGCCCGAGCCTTCGCAACAGCTTGCCGAGCAGATCCGCTCGCAGGGCGGCGAAGCGGTGTTCGTCGAGGTGGATCTGGCCAAGCCGGAGCAGCGACCCAGGGTGATAGAGGAGGCGATGAAGGCCTACGGACGTATCGACTACCTGTTCAACAACGCGGGTTATTCGTATCTGGCGACGCTGGAGCAGATGGACCTGGACCAGGCGCACCACCTGTTCGAGGTCAACTACTGGGCGTACGCCGATCTGGCGCAGCGAGTGATTCCGATCATGCGCGAACAGGGTGGCGGCACCATCCTCAACGTGTCTTCGATCCTTGGCATGCGCGCTGCATCGCCGCGCATGGCCCATTATTCGGCGAGCAAGCATGCTATCCACGGCCTGTTCCAGGCGGCAGCCGAGGGGCTCAAAGAAGACAACATCAAGGTCTACATCGCCGCACCGGGCGGTATGCGCACCCATATCAGCAAGCATTCGGTCGGCCCCGAGGTTAGCGAGGGCGATCGCGCCGCGGATTGGGAGGACCCGGCCGTGCCGGCGCGGGATATCTTCGAGATGATTCAGCAAAACGAGGTGGTGTTCAATCCGGGGTATATCGGGCGTTGACAGGCCATGGCCGGTCTCGGCTGCCGGGAACGGCCACTCAAGCATGTCAGGCCCGCCGCCTCGATTGATGCTGCTAGATAGCCACCTGACCGCATCCTGGGCGACAGGGCTGCTACGCTACGCTGCGTGGCAGCGCGCGCACCCGGGACCTGCCGGTAATGGTCATCCGTGCCGGTATAACGTCAGCGAACCGGGAACGTGTAGTCGAGCTGGATGTCGCAGTGTATCTGACCAAGCGGTTGCAAATTCAGAATCTGCGCGATGCAGTGATCGAGGTTGCAAGGCTGCAATCGGGAAACCGATGAACCTGTGACGGCAAAGAGGAGAGACCCATGTCCAATGAAGGTTATCACGAGCCTACATCCGAACTCAGCGACGAATCCCGCGACATGCACCGGGCAATCGTCTCGCTGATGGAGGAGCTGGAGGCCGTTGACTGGTACAACCAGCGGATGGACGCGACCAAGGACGAAGAGCTGAGAAAGCTGCTTCAACACAATCGCGATGAAGAGAAAGAGCATGCAGCGATGATGCTCGAATGGATCCGTCGTCGTGATCCCGGCTTCGACGAGCAGCTGCGCAAGTTCCTGTTCAAGGATGCGCCGATCGACCACGATTGAGTTAACCGACAGCGGACGCCCGGTCCGCTGTCATGCTTTTGCGATGCGGCGGATCAGTCTTCGCTGAGCTCCACCATCAGATCATCCGCCAGATTCTCCAGGTCGTGGCGCAGTGCTGACAGATCAGTCTGCGGTAGCACGCCAAGCCGTGCCTGGGCACGGAACAGCAGGTCTGCGCTCATCGGTGCTGGGGTGCACTGGGTTTCCAGTTCCTCCACGTTCACGCCATGACGAACCAGTATCTGTGATACTTCATGAACGATGCCGGGGCGGTCATTGCCGACCAGGCTCAGCTGCAGGACTTTGTGTCCGGCTTCCTCTGCCATACCGCTGACAGTCACCTGAACATTGATTTCCTGCGCCTTCAATGCGTCCAGATCCAGGCGAAGCGCGTCGACCCGGTCGCTGGCGACGTCCACGCGCAGAATGCCGGCGAATTGCCCGGCCATGCGCGCCATGCGACTTTCCAGCCAATTGCCGCCGTGGCGATTGATCGCCTGGGCGATGCTTTCCACGAGGCCCGGTTTGTCTGCCGAGATCACGGTAAGAACGAGCGGGGTGGTCATGCTTGGCTCCTTGGCTGCGGCGCGTAGAGCACCGGTTATGGCATTGTTGTGCGGTCAGTCATGGTAGTACCGGCCGTCGCCGGTCGCCATCATGTCCTGGCATGCCGCTTCGAGGTTTTCGAAGTCGTACTCGGATAGACCGACATATTCCAGGATTTGCGCCCCTACCGCATCCCACTCGTGATCCTGCTGGCTGCCGCCGAGGACCCGGTAGGCCTGACAGATATGCTCGGCCATCTTCAGAATAGCCAGCAGGTTCTTCAGCTCGGCGTCACCCGCAGTCGTTTCGGCGAATACCTGCTGCGCGTTATGATGGCTGGCGATCGCCTCGCACAGGTGCCGCGGCAGCAACCACGACTTGGCCGTGAAATAGCCGATCACTGCATGGTTGGTATTCAGGCGCTGGTTCTCGATGTCGACGATGCGCTGACCAGACTGCGCATAGGATTCCTCCATCACCTCGATGTAATAGGGGAAGCGGGCCAGCATCAGCGGGATGCCGCAGTTATGAAACAGCCCGAGCGCATACGCCTCGTCCGGTTCCAGGCAGCCGATCCGCTTGGCCAATGTCATGCAGGTCATTGCGACATCCTGCGCACTGTCCCAGAAGCGATTGAGGTTGACGATGTTTTCGTCGGTCAGCTCGCCGCGGATGGATTGAGCGTTGACGATGTTGATCACACGCCGGACGCCAAGCAGGTTGACAGCCTGCTGGATCGAGGTAATACGATTGGCCAGGCCGAAAAATGGCGAATTGACGATCTTCAGCAGGCTGCCCGATAGCCCCGGATCCTGGCTGATCAGCCGCGCGATGCTTTTGAGGTCGGGATCCGGCATTACCTGCTCCATCTGCAGATCGACCATGATTTGCGGCTGGGGTGGGACGCTGATTCCCTGCAGCGCACGCCTGATCTGCTCATCCGTAAGATCGTTTCCCATCGACTGCTACTCTGTATTGGCCCGAATGCCGAGTTTAGCCGGAGACCGCGTGGCTTGGCACCCGTATAATGCGCGGCCTCGTCATTTTCATCCCCTTCTACCGGAGTTTGCATGAACTTTCCCAGCTTGCGCTTGAAATCCAACAGCGATCGCCGCCTCAAGGGGGGTCACCTGTGGGTGTTCAGCAACGAGGTGGATATCGCCCAGACGCCGCTTACCGCACTCCAGGCAGGACAGGAGGTGGTGATCGAGACCGCTCAGGGTAAACCTCTGGGTCTGGCTACGGTGAGCCCGAACAATCTGATCTGCGCGCGCCTGCATAGCCGCGATACGTCGCACACACTGGACAAGTCGCTACTCGTGCATCGTTTCAAGATCGCGCTGAGCCTGCGCGAGAAGCTGTTCGACAAGCCCTTTTACCGGCTGGTATACGGCGACTCCGATCTGCTCCCGGGCCTGGTCATAGATCGTTTCGGCGATTACTTCGTTGTGCAGATCTCCACACCAGGCATGGAGCAGGTTCGCGATGCGGTCGTCGAGGCGCTGGTTCAGGTGTTCAAGCCCGCCGGTGTACTGTTCAAGAACGACAACGCGGCACGCACGCTGGAAGGCCTGCCGCCTTACGTCGACGTTGCCCACGGTGACGTACCCGAGCGTGTTGCGCTGGAAGAGAACGGCGTGCGCTTCGAAGCCCCTGTGTGGCATGGTCAGAAGACCGGCTGGTTTTACGATCACCGCATGAACCGAGCGCGCCTGGCACCCTACGTAAACGGCAAACGGGTTCTTGATCTGTACAGTTACATCGGCGGCTGGGGTGTGCAGGCGGCCGTGTTCGGCGCCAGCGAAGTGATGTGCGTGGATAGCTCGGCTCCCGCGTTGGATCTGGTCGAGTACAACGCGCAGCTGAACGGCGTGGCCGAGAAGATGGTTGTGGTCGAAGGCGATGTGATGGATGCCTTGCGCGAACTCAAGTCCGCTGGCGAGAAATTCGACGTGGTCATCGCCGATCCGCCGGCGTTCATCAAGAAACGCAAGGACGTCCGCAACGGTGAGGCGGCCTATCGGCGTTTGAATGAGCAGGCCATGCGCTTGCTCAACAAGGACGGGATACTGGTTTCGGCATCGTGCTCGATGCACCTGGCCGAAGACAGTTTGCGCGATATCCTGTTGGCGTCCAGCCGCCACCTTGACCGCCATCTGGTCATTGCCGAGCGCGGCTTCCAGGGCGCCGACCACCCGCTGCATCCGGCGATTCCAGAGACGGGGTACATCAAAGCGTACTTCTGTCGGGTGTTGCCGGTTTGAGTTTGGTCGTGCGGCCATTATGCGGTGGGATGGGTCGTGCAGGCGCACCGTCAGCCCGGCCCCGGCCCGGACACGCAGCGAGTACGTCCCTGTAGCTCGGCCGCGGCATCCCTGCGCCGGACGGTCCGGCCCGGGGCCGCGCTGACGATCCGCGGATGCCCCGGATGGCACGATAGATGGCCTTCCGTACCTGGCTCGGTCGAGCTGCACAGAGGCGGAAGATGGAGCAAAACACCAAAACATGGATGTTTTGGTGTAGCCCCCAGGGATGGGTTTACGGCGTCTTGCGGCACCCTCCGCCTTTGGAAGGCGGTCCGCACGGGGATAAGCAGCGCGTACCGCCTTATCCGTCAGTCGGCACGGGTCAGCACATCATCTTCAACAGAGCCAGGCGCGTGGTTATCCGCGCAGGCTGATCACCGGCCATGCATGCGCCAGCGCGTGCGCATGCAAGGTATCGTCAGGATCCACCGCGACCGGGTGGTCGACCATGCGCAGCAGCGGCAGGTCGTTCTGCGAGTCGCTATAGAAATAACTGCCCGCCAGACTCTCGCCGTTTTCCTCCAGCCAACGCTGCAAGCGCGCCACTTTGCCTTCGCGGAAACAGGGTACGTCGGTGGTGCGTCCGGTGTAGCGACCATCTGCGCGCTCGCATTCGGTTGCCAGCAGAATGTCGATACCCAGCTTGCGCGCAATGGGCGCGGTGACGAAGCGGTTGGTCGCGGTGATGATCATCGGCGTGTCGCCGGCCTGGCGATGCTTGTCAATCAGATCGAGCGCAGCTGGCAGAATGATCGGATCGATGCTGGAAGTCATGAATTCCGCATGCCAGGCATCGAGCTGGTCATCGTGATGTTGGCCGAGCAACTCTAATGCGAAGTTCAAATATTCTTCGATGTCCAGCGTGCCTGCCGCATACGCCTCAGCGAATGCATCATTGCGTGCGCGGTAGGTCTTCGCTTCGACCAGGCCGCGTGAGCTGATGAATTCACCCCATGCGTGGTCGCT
>CAYZFU010000057.1:1781-15986 GCA_964477725.1 uncultured Halopseudomonas sp. | reverse complement strand
CTTGATATCCAGCACAGTGGTCAGACCGCCCAGACCTTGCGCGCCAATGCCCAGCGCGTTGACCTTGTCCATGATCTCCAGACGCAGCTCTTCGACACGGTTCTGCGGGCCGCGCTGGCGCAGCTCGTGAATGTCGATGGAATCCATCAGCGATTCCTTGGCCCGCACCGCCGCTTTCTCGGCCGTGCCGCCGATGCCGATACCGAGCATGCCCGGCGGACACCAGCCAGCGCCCATGGTCGGCACGGTCTTCACCACCCAGTCGACGATCGAGTCGGACGGGTTGAGCATGACCATCTTCGACTTGTTCTCCGAACCGCCGCCCTTGGCCGCCACGTGAAATTCGACGGTATCGCCCGGGACGATCTCGTAATGAATTACCGCCGGAGTGTTGTCCTTGGTGTTGGTACGCTTGCCCGCCGGGTCCGCCAGGATCGACGCGCGCAGCACGTTCTCGGGCAGGTTGTAGGCCCGGCGCACGCCTTCGTTGATCATGTCGTCCAGGCCCATGGTGGCGCCGTCCCAGCGCACGTTCATGCCAACCTTGACGAACACGGTGACGATGCCGGTGTCCTGGCAGATCGGCCGGTGCCCGGTGGCACACATGCGTGAATTGATCAGGATCTGAGCCATCGCATCACGCGCAGCCGGCGACTCTTCGCGCTGATAGGCTTCATGCACGGCCTGGATGAAATCCACGGGGTGGTAATAGGAAATGTACTGCAGCGCGTCTGCCACGCTTTGAATCAGGTCGTCTTGCTTGATTACGGCCATGCTCGGACAGGCTCCTATGGTTTGGCTACTGGCAGATCTGTCCTTGAGGACAGTATTGCCAGAATCACGGACAAAGCGGCGAGCGGGCGATGCAGCCCTTGCTCTGAAAACAACAGGTGCCAGAGTATACCCGAGCCGACACGGGACGGCAGCGTTGTCCCGGGCTTTGACGCCCGGACTCGACAAAATGACTAGGCAAACCGGGCCTGTGACGATAGATTGACATCATAGTGCCATCATTCGGAAGAGGCATGCTGTGATAGCCAAGGATACGAAGGAAAGCAGGAACCAGGCGCTGCGCTTGCAACGCTTTTATCTCGCACAGACCAGCTACCTCATCTGCTATTCGGTCATAGCGGTCGCCTGGTTGGTCGGGCAATACAACGGTGAGCTGTGGCACGCCGCAAGTCACGTCGTACTCGGGCTTGCCACCCAGGGCGCGTTTTTTGCGATGTTCCTGACCGGGCTGAATCTGCGGTTCAGAGATCCCAGCCTGACCAGCCCGCAGATAGCCGTCGCGACCATGCTGGTCACCTACCTTCTGGCTCAGACCACCGACATCCGCGGCAGCCTGCTCATGCTCTATCCGCTGAGCCTGCTATTCGGCGTATTCATGCTGTCGATGCGTTCATTCATCACGCATGCGGCGTTCGCCCTCGCCTGTTATACACTGCTGTTGATCTACGAGATCAACCTCGGCTCGTACGACCGCGAACTGTCGGCGAGCTTGCTGGAATGGTTGATCCTTGCCTGCTTTCTGACCTGGCTATGCCTGTTCGGGTCATACGTCCGGGAGCTGCAGGAACGCCTGCAACGGCGCCATCAGACGCTGCAGGTGCATCAGGAGACGCTCAAGGGCATGATGGGGCAGCTACAGAGCCTGGCAGCGACCGATGCCCTGACCGGTCTGGCCAACCGCCGGCATTTTCTTAACGAGGCCGAGCGCAGAATTCATCTGCTCGGTCCGCCGCGTACGCTGGGGCTGGCGTTGATCGACCTTGATCATTTCAAGCGCATCAACGACCGTTTCGGCCATGCGGTCGGCGACGAGGTCTTGCGCGGCTTTGCCGAACTGGCCCGGGCCAACCTGCGCGGCGACGACCTGATAGCACGTTTTGGCGGAGAGGAATTCATTCTGGTACTCGGTAATAGCGATCTGGCTACGCTTACGCATTGTGTCGAGCGCATTCGCGAGGCGTTCTCCCGCGTGCATTTTGCCGGCTTGCCCGAGGACATGTTTTGCACCCTGTCGGCCGGCCTCTGCCTGATACGCGCCGACGACGACCTGGAGAAGTGCATCCAGCAAGCCGATCAGGCGCTGTACCTGGCCAAGGAAAACGGCCGTAACCGCTGCGAAGCGTACGAGCACATGCATGCCTGAGATCAGAGTTGGTGGACAGACGCTACCGGTCGAGCCCGGAGCCAACCTCCTCGATGCTTTGCAGCGCGCCGGGTTACCGGTCGCCTCCTCATGCCGCGCCGGGCATTGTCAGACCTGTCTGGTGCGCAGCCAGTCAGGAGCCGTTCCAGCCTGCGCGCGCGCCGGACTGAGCGCGGCCCAGCAGCAGGCCGGCTGGTTGCTCAGCTGCCAATGTGCAGTGGAGGAAGATCTTGAGGTTCAGTTGCTCGACCCATCCCGCGATGCCACCCCCGCCAGGGTACACAGCCTCGACTGGCTCGCTCCTTCGCTGATTCGCCTGCGCCTGGTTGCACAGGGGCCAATCCGCTTCGCACCCGGTCAACACGTCACGCTCTGGCTGGATGATCGGCTCGCGCGTCCTTACTCGATCGCCAGCCTAACCAGCGATCCGTGGCTTGAGTTTCATATTCGCGTGCATTCGCAAGGAGCTTTTTCACAAGCGATCAGTCGGGTCGAAGCCGGCCAGAGCCTGCATCTTGGTAGCGTTTCGGGGCACCTGCATTTCGATACGCAATGGCTGGACGTGCCGCTGCTGCTGCTCGCCCGGGGGTCCGGCCTCGCCCCGGTCCAGGCCATTGTCCGCGATGCCCTGAACAACGGACACCGACAGGGCATAACATTATGGCACTGGCATTCCGATGCTGATAATGGCTGCTATCTTGGCGAGACGCTGCTAGAACTGCAGCATGCCAACCCGTCGCTGGTGTTGCAGCTTCGCCACGCCAGCCAGCTGCCGCAGGATTTGCAGGCGCTGCGCATTGCCTCGCGGCGTACCGTCGCGTTGGCAGCCGGAAGCCCTTCATTTGTCGGGCAGTTACGCCGACCGCTATTCATGGCCGGCCTGCCGGGTCGGCAGATCATTGACGAAAGCTTTGCCACCGGCAAGGCCTGACCAGAGGAGACACCCATGAGCGAATACCTGCTGGAAGAGCGTAACGAAGCAGTCCTGACACTGACCATGCACCGGCCGGACAAGAAAAACGCCCTGACCCGAGACATGTACGGAGCGATGGCAACTGCCATCGACGCAGCGCAGGAAGACGACAGCATCCGTGCCGTGATTATTCAGGGCAGCGCCGAATGCTTCACCAGCGGCAACGATGTCGGCGACTTTCTCAACGCTCCGGCAAGCGAACCGGAAAGCCCGGTGTATCGATTCCTTAAGGCTATCTGTCACGCGGAAAAACCGTTGATCGCTGCGGTGAACGGGCCTGCGGTGGGCGTCGGCACTACCATGCTGCTACACTGCGACCTGATTTATGTAGCCGAGAACGCCCGCCTGAAGATGCCATTCGTCAACCTTGGTCTTTGCCCCGAAGCAGGATCCAGCTTCCTTCTGCCGCGCCTGCTGGGACATCCGCGCACAGCTGAGCTTCTACTCCTTGGCGAGGAGATAAGCGGGACACGTGCGGTCGAATTCGGCCTGGCCAATCAGGCACTGCCTGCCGGCCAGCCGGTTTTCGATGCGGCAATGTCCGCCGCCCGTCGCATCGCCGAGCTGCCGCCCGGGTCCATGCGCCTGACCAAGCAGCTGATCAAGCGCGGCGTGGCGGATGTGGCGTCCAGGGTGATGGACGAGGAAGGCCAACACTTTTCCAAGTTGCTTGGCGGACCTGAGGCTCGCGAAGCGCTTGCGGCGTTCATGCAGAAGCGTAAGCCGGTTTTCAACTGAGCTTGATCTGGCGAATGGTCACCGGCGAACACTGAACCAGACCGACACCAACCGGTTCAGGCTCGACCAGACGCGGATCTTCAATCGATGCCAGAGCGACAGCGACTTCCAGGCGGCACGAGTCCATTCAAAGCTCTCCTGGAAGTCGGCCTCGAAACTCTCTTCGACTGCCTTGGCGAGCGCCGAATCGATCACGTTCTGGTTCGCCTCAAGGTTCCAATGCAGGCTCCAGTTGTCGAAATTGCACGAGCCGAGACTGACCCAGTCATCCACCAGAACGGTCTTCAGATGCAGGAAGCGCGGCTGGTACTCATAAATGCGCACGCCCGCCCGGAGCAGCCGCGCATAGAACCTTTGCCCGGCGTAGCGAATGGATGGATGGTCGTGCTTCGGACCGCTGAGTAGCAGACGCACGTCGACGCCGCGTCGCGCGGCGCGCATCAGTGAGCGGCGGACACGCCAGGCCGGCAGAAAGTACGGTGTCGCCAGCCAGACACGCCGCTCGGCACGCGCCACGGTCGCGAACAATGATCGCAGAACTTCCTGTTGGGAGTTGGCATCCGCGTAGGTAACCCGAGCCCACCCGTCCCCGGCTTCCGGCGTGCGGGGTAGGCTGGCATTGCCAATGCCGGTCGGCTTGCGACGCAAACCGGAACCAGACGCTTTCCATTGACGCTCGAACAGGTCCAGCCAATCGCCAACAACCGGGCCCTGAACGGCCAGCATCTGCTCGTGCCAGAGACAGAAGCCGCCCTCTACGGGTTGGCAGAATTCGTCGGTAAACCCGGTGCCGCCCACGAAGGCCAGCTGTTCATCAACCAATAGCAGTTTGCGGTGGTCCCGGTGGAAGTTGCCGACCCATTGGAACAGGCGTAGCGGGTTGTAGAAGCGCAGCTCGACGCCGGCATCCATCAGGCGCTGGCGGTCATCGCTGTCCATCTCATGGCTGCCCAGGCTGTCGAGCAGACAGCGCACCCGCACGCCACGCGCGACTGCTTCAATCAGCGTGGCGATCACCCGGTCGCTGCTCTCCCCACTGCTGACAAGATACAGTTCTACGTCGATGGTCCGGCACGCCTGCTCCATCTCGCTGATGATGCGGGGAAAGAAGACGGTGCCATCTATCAGTAGTTCGAAGCGGTTGTCCTTGCGCCACGGATATACAGGGCCAGCCATGGGTACCTTTAACCGGGTATGGAATAGTCGTCCTGCTCGAGCAGATCCAGCCCGCACTGCAGCTGGCTGATCCAGTCGAGGAACGCATTGATCATAGCAGGCCCGACAAATGGTCGCCCGTGCTGCGGGACGATCATATTCGGCTTCAGCTGCCGGACCATGTTGGCCCATAGCCGGCACGCCTTGTTCCCTGCCATGTAGCGCCGGTGGAAGCCCTCCATGCTCGGCAGATGCGTGGCGAAGTCGGCGACCGGCTCGGCATCGTCTACCAGCGACGCACCCATGTCGCCGGAGAACAGGATGCCGCTGACAGGATCGAAGAACTGAAGGTTGCCCACCGAATGCAGGAAGTGCGCTGGCAGCGCCTTGATAACGGTCTCGCCGAGCGGAATCAACTGGCCCCGATCCGGCACGGCGATCATCCGGTCAGTGGTGCTCTGGCCATGGTGCTTGGTCAGGTAGGCAGCCGAAAGGTGGGGCAGAAAGCGCGCCCACAGCTTCGAACAAACCACTCTACAGCCTGTATGCAGAAACCATTTGTCCAGTGACGCGATGATATCGGGGTCCTGGTGCGAGGCGAACACGTAGGTCAGTTCGCGCACGGGGATGTAATCGCTTACTGCCAGCGACAGCGGCATATAGGTCAGATCGCCACCCGGGTCGAGCAAGGCATGCTGATTATGGTCAATGATCAGAAACTGGTTTGACTGGACGCCGTCGCCGGTTACCAGTTGATCGAAGCAGAGTACCTTGTGCGGTCCGTTGTCGAACAGGACGCGAGCTTTGCGGGCCATTGGATATCCTTGTCTGGGCTGGATAAAAGACAGCGCACGTTATAAGCGACTACCAATTGCGGAATACTGACCTGGGTCAACGCCGCGCTGCCCGGCGGCTGTCATGCGAGCGCCACGAAGACGTCATCTGTCTGACACCCACCCGTCCTAGCATCGACCTGGAAGATCATCCCAGGCCGCCCTGACGGAGGTGCCCATGACTCACGCCGCTGTAGCACTCGAGCAAACCCCTACCCGCCACTTTGTGGTCGAACTCGCCAGCGACAAGGACACCCTGTGCGAAGCCCAGCGCCTGCGGTTCCGGGTCTTCGGCGAAGAATGCGGGGCGAACCTGCAGGATGCCGAAGGCGGGCTTGATCAGGACCGGTTCGATCTGTACTGCGAACACCTTGTCGTTCGCGATCTGTTCACCGGCCAATTGGTGGCGACCACCCGGTTGCTCGACAGTCAGCGCTCGCGACAGGCTGGCGGGTTCTATAGCGAAGGCGAGTTTCAACTGGTCGGCCTCACTGCCCTGCGCGGCGAGCTCCTTGAGATCGGTCGCACCTGCGTGCACCCGGACTACCGCAACGGCGCTACCATTTCGGTACTGTGGGCAGGCCTGGCGCAGGTGATGAACGAGCGGCGTTACGACTATCTCATGGGCTGCGCGAGCATCGACATGAGCGACGGCGGCGTGCAGGCGCACGCAATCATGCAGAGACTGCGCGATCGATATCTCAGCCGCGACCATCTGAACGCCATTCCGCGTCTGCCGGTGCCCGAGATGGACCTGCCGGCGAACGTGACCGCGCAGCTGCCACCACTGCTCAAGGCTTACATGCGTCTGGGTGCGAAAATCTGTGGCGAGCCATGCTGGGACCCGGATTTCAACGTCGCCGATGTATTCATCCTGCTACGGCGCGAACAGCTATGCCCGCGCTATGCCAGGCATTTCAAGGCAGCCTGCGAGTGAGTCCGCGACCGCTGTTGCGGCGGCTCTGGCGCGTACCGGCAGCCGCTACATGGATTGTCTGCGGGCTGGTCATGGCTGGTCTAGCAGCCCTGCTCACGCGGCTTGCGCCGGCACAGGCGCAGGCGATCAGATCACGGCTTTCGCAAGCATGGATGAGCGGCTTGGTCAGCCTGCTGCCATTACACGTGCACTGCCGCGGCGCCCTGCCCCAGCAGCCCTCGCTCTGGTTGAGCAACCACGTGTCCTGGCTGGACATCGTGCTGCTCGGCAGGCTGGCTCCGCTACATTTCCTGTCCAAGGCAGAAGTCGCTGACTGGCCGGTGATCGGCTGGCTGGCGAAAGGCGCCGGCACGCTGTTCATCCAGCGCGGGACCGGTGCGGCGGCCTCGCTCACCGACCAGCTCAGTGACATGCTCGCAGCCGGGCGCAGTCTGATGATATTCCCCGAGGGCACCACCACCGCAGGAGACCGAGTGCGTACTTTCCACGGCCGGCTACTGGGGTGCGCCGTGGAAACAGGCACGCCGGTACAGCCCGTCGCGATCGCCTATCGGCGTGGCGGCGAACGTGACGGCGTCGCGCCGTTCATAGATGACGATGAATTCACTGCGCATCTCTGGCGGCTGCTCGGCAGCGAGCGGATCGAGGTAGAGATTCATCTGCTGCCGACTCTCCCAGCCGGCAGTGCACCGCGTAACCAACTGGCGCGCGAGGCACGCGAATCGGTCACTCAGGCGTTGGGGCTGGAAGAATCCGGCGAAAACAGCGCCTCCCCCTCCCTGTCCAGACGCGCCGCCTGAGCCGAAGCAAACGCAGTCACCTCAGGCATGAAGGCCAGGAAGTCTGCTTCGAACCCGGCATACTCCGCTTCCAGTTCGACCGCCCCGCCTGGCAGGCTGGTTTGCCGGCTGAACCGACGCGCCATGTTATCCAGCGCCTGGTGCAGCGATTCGACCCGAACATATGAGCCGAGCCAGTCGTGCGTCGCCATCCGAGTGATCACCACCCGGGCACGCTCAGGCATCAAATGCTGGTTCGCCAGCAGGTCTGCGTACGCCTGGTCAGTGAAAGCCGAGAGCGGCGCATTGTCGAAACGCTGCCAGTGCCGGGCGAGCATGTGATCGTAGAACATGTCGACCATGATGCCGGCGAAGCGGCGCCGCAGCGGACTGACGCGCGCCTTGCTCAAGGCTACCTGCGGATGCGCATCGGTATAGGCGTCGATCTGCCGGTGCAGCCAGATCCCCTCGCGTACCCCGGCAGGTAGCTGCATGCTAGCTATCGGGCCCTTGACGAAGTCACCGAGCATGCTGCCGAGCAGGCGCTCGGGATCGCGCGGCCCCAGATACAGGTGCGCGAGGAAATTCATCAGGGAGACGAGATCCGCTGTTGTAGCGTGCGTATCTGCTCCTGCAGCGTGGTCAGGCTGCGGTTGGTCTGCAGCCTGAACGAGTCGACCGATCGCAGTTCCTGTTCGAGCGAGGACAGTCGCTGGTCCAGTTCGCTGCGGATGACCAGCAATTCCTGAGCAACATCGACATCAGGCTGCTGCTGTTGCAGCTGCTCCAATGTGCGTTGTTGCGCAGCCAACCGCTGCGATTGGGCCGCCAGTTGCTGCTCAAGCTCGCTGACTGCTGCCAGACGGCTATCGATTACCCGCATCGATTCGCGCACCTGGATCAGCTCCTCACGCAGCGTGCTGGCGGTGTCGTCCCCCGCATCGAGTCTTCCGGCAAGGGTAGCAATGCGCTGGTCCACCTGGTCGAGTCGACTCTGCTGCTGGGTGTCGCGCTCGCGCGCGGTGGCACCGCCACGCTGCACTTCTTCCGCTTGCTGGTTGACGCGCGCAGCCAGTTCGCCAAGACGTGCGCTCAGGCCGTCGAGCGTCTGGCGCGTTTGCTCGACATCGCTCAGCGCCGATTGGGTCGTTGTAACCTGACCGCTGATATCCTGCAAACGCCCGGCCGCCTCTTCGCTTATCTGGGCGAAGCTGTTCTGCGTGGCGACAAGCTGGCGTTGCAGACGAGCCTGTTGCTGCTGCGTCCAATAGCCGAGCCCGATCAGCGCCAGGATCAGCGCACCGCAGACTGCCCACAGCGCGCCGTTGCGCCCTGCGGAGGCCTCAGCCCGAGGCGACGCCCCTCGCAATGAGTGACCCGCGGCAAGGCGCGGCGATGGCCTGCGGTCGGAACGACCTTCATCAAGCGCACTGATCGAGGGCAGCTCGTCCGGGTCACGTTCTCTCATGTCCATCCAACTCCATGTCTTTCAAATGTCGCAAACCGTGACCACCAGCGGTGCATGGGCCGCACCGTCAGGTTGCAATCAAATGGCTCGCTGCGCGTGCTTCGGCTGGCAGCCTGGCTTGCAGGCCACGCCGAATACGGAACCGCTTGAAGTGGTATGTATTCTGCTTGCTTGTCTGCTGCTTGGCTAGGCTCCCGAGGGAAGGCCTGCCATAAAGGGGGAGAGACATGATTAGCGAAGCACAATTCAACCGCGGCACACTGGATTGCATGACGGCACTGCGTCGACGGCTCAAACAGGATACCGGTGTGGTCATCCGCCTGGCCGAACCGGACGCCGTCGAACGGATGCTGCAACTCAGCCATGACAGTCCGCTTGCAGACATTCGAGAGCTAGGCCTGCGCCTGGCGCAATTGCTTGCACCGCTGGCAGAGGCGGACGAGGCAAGTCCGGCGCGGGGCGCTATTGCCTCACGCCGCTACGACAACCGCGTCACGCGATTGTCCGAACCGGTAGCCGCAACCGCAACCCCTGCGCCCGCTTCGACCAGCGTACGGATCTATCGCGGACAAATCATTCGAAACTAGGCATGCCCGCCTGCCACCAGGCGGCGAAGCGCTCGATACCTTCGTCCGTGGGCACCCCAGGCTGATAGCCAAGCATGTGTCTGGCTGCGGAAATGTCGAGATTGAAATCACGCGCCATGACCGCCATGCCCAGTCGCGAAACCGGCGGCTCCGGCTGGCCAGGCTCACGCGCGGCTCGCCATTCGGCCAGCGCTGCCATGGCATAGGCCAGGCGGTAAGGTACATGCCTGGTCAGCGGCGGGAGATCCAGCCGTTGCAGCAGCTGATTGAACGTCGGCCAGAACCGGACCGGCGCGCCGTTGCTGATGTTATAGGCGCGTCCCAAGGCAGCATCAGGCGCATTCAGCGCCAGCAGCATGGCGTCCGCCACGTTCTCGACCGGTGTCAGGTCGACCCGGTTCTCACCCTTGCCGACGATGCGCAGGCGACCGGCACGATGAGCCCGCAGCAGCCGCGGAAAGATCGAGGCGTCCCCGGCACCGATGACGAAGCGCGGGCGCAGGGCGATGACTTCGAGGCCGGCGCGACCGGCGAGAAACACCGCCTGGTCGGCTAGGTATTTGGTCGCCCCGTAGTGATCGAAGAAACGGCGTGGAACGAAGTCTTCGCGAATATCGCGATGGTCCTTGCCGTCAAAATAAATGGATGGCGAGGACAGGTGCACAAAACGCTGCACGCCATTGCGCCGCGCGCTGTCGAGCATATGCTCGGTGACGGTGACGTTGGCTTGATGAAAGTGCTGATAGCTGCCCCAGGTCCCGACCGCTCCGGCGCAGTGAACGATGGCCTGGCAGTCGCGCGCAAGGCGTGCGGTGAACTCGGCGTCGCCCAGATCGCCACTTATGCATTCGGCTCCTCGCCGCGCCAGCCAGTCCATTGGCTCGATCCGACGACCACTGCAACGCACCTCGAGCCCGGCCTCGAGCGCCTGCGCGGCGAACCGCCCGCCAATGAAACCGCTGGCTCCGGTTACCAGAATTCGCATGTGTCTCGCTCCTTTTTTGCGACACTCTAGCAGTTTTGCCAAGGCCGTCCCCCGGCAACGTGGCAACAGGGCCGCACAGGGGTTAGGCTGCATAACAGACACGCGCAGCGGAGGACAGTATGCAACCCTGGATGATCTACGGAGCGAACGGATACACCGGGCAACTGGTTGCTCGTGAGGCAGCTCGTCAGGGCTTGCGTCCCGTGCTTGGCGGGCGCCGACGTGCTGCGATCGAAGCGCTGGCAGAAGAGCTCGGCCTGGAATCACGCATATTCGATCTGAAGGATCCGCAGGCGGCGCGCCAGGGCGTGGCCGGCATGTGCGTTGTTGCTCACTGCGCCGGTCCTTTCTCCGCTACCAGCGAACCCATGCTCGACGCCTGCCTTGCCGAGGGCGCGCACTATCTGGATATCACTGGCGAAATCGACGTGTTCGTCGCCGCCCATGACCGGCACGCCGAGGCGGTCGCCGCGGGCATAGTCGTCTGCCCCGGGGTCGGTTTCGATGTAGTGCCGACAGACTGTATCGCCGCCACGCTGAAAGCCGAGTTACCCGATGCCGACCGGCTGGCACTGGGCTTCGACTCGCGCAGCGGACTGTCTCCGGGAACCGCCAAAACCTCGGTCGAAGGCTTGCGTGAAGGCGGCAAGGTCCGGATCGATGGTGAGATACGCCGGGTCCCGCTGGCCTACCAGAGCCGCCATATCGACTTCGGCAACGGGACCAAGTCCGCGGTGTCGATCCCCTGGGGTGACGTGGCGACAGCCTGGTTTTCCACCGGTATCGAGAACATCGAAGTCTTCGTTCCCATGGCTCCCAGCGCCGCGGTGCGCCTACGCCGCCTGGACTGGATCCAACCGTTGCTGGCACTCGGCCCGGTTCAGTCGCTGCTCAAACGCTACGTCGGCAAGCGCATCGTCGGTCCCGACGCAGCGCAACGGGAAAGCGCATGCACATATGTATGGGGCGAAGCGCAAAACCCATCGGGGCGCAAGGTGACCGCGCGGGTGCGCACCGCCAACGGCTACGACGTCACGGTCAACGGCGTATTGATGGCGGCGCGACATCTACTTGAAGCCGAAGCGCCTCGCCCGGGTTACTTCACCCCGTCCCGCCTGCTCGGTAGCCGCTGTGTCGAGCAACTGCCCGGCTCCGGCAGCATCGTCATCAGCTGAGCAGACGCGAAGCCTGCTCTGTCAGCTGCAGAGTCAGGCGCTCCAGCAAGCCGCCACCGTGGCGCCAATAGTGCCAGTACAACGGCACCTCGACGCTACACTCAGGGACCAGTTCCACCAGCTCGCCGCTGGCGAGCTGATCGGCGATCTGCAATGCCGGGACCATGCCCCAACCGACGCCGGCCCGCAGCATGCGCACAAAACCTTCGGACGACGGACACAGGTGATGCGCGAAGTCTCCACTCAGGCCGAGGGCAGCGAGGAAACGATGCTGGAGCTGGTCATCCGGGCCGAAGACGATCGCCGGAGCGCGGATCAGGCGCGCATGGTCGGTGCCACCCTGTAGCTCGCTACGAACGAACCCGGGGCTGGCTACCGCCACATAGCGCATGATTCCCAGCCGCACCGACCGCGCCCCGGCTACCGGCTCGGCGCTCGAGCAGACGCAGCCGGCCACCTCGCCGGCGCGCATCCGGCGCAGCCCGACATCCTGATCATCCACCAACAGATCCAGCAACAGACGTTCGTCCCGGCACAGTGGGCCAATCGCTTCGGCCCACCAGGTAGCGAGGCTGTCGGCGTTGATGGCGATGCGCAGGCGAGGCGCGGCATGATCTTCGTCAATCATTGGCATTTCAGATCGCAGGTCGCGCTCTAGCAAGCGCACCTGCTGCACGTGATTCAGCAAGCGCTGTCCAGCCGGCGTCGCGCGAGCCGGCGAAGCGCGCACGAGCACGGGCGCACCGACTCGCGCCTCCAGCAGCTTGATTCGCTGCGACACGGCCGATTGCGACAATGACAGCGCCTGGGCTGCCCGCTCGAAGCCACCCTGTTCCACCACGGCCGCCAGCGCCGCTAGAAGCTTGTAATCGAGCATCGATTTTCCTAATGCCTCATTCATAACATGTGCTTTTCTTATAATGTCAGGAACCGGACAATGCCAGCGTTACCGTAATCGAGAATCGAAAATGCCCGGACTGAGCAGCTTCACCAACGGCCTTCTGGTAGGCGCCAGCCTGATTATCGCCATCGGCGCGCAGAACGCATTCGTTCTTGCCCAGGGATTGCGCCGCGAACATCACGTCGCGGTCGCCCTGGTATGCATGACCTGCGATGGGCTGTTGATTGCGGCCGGCGTATTCGGTCTGGCCAGACTGTTGCAGTCGTATCCGTTGGCCCTGGAGATAGCCCGCTGGGGTGGCGTAGTTTTTCTGGTCAGCTATGCCCTGCTCGCACTACGGCGGGCGCTGAACAGTGAGTCCCTGTGTGCAGGTGATGCACCGCGCCGGTCCCTGCGCAGCGTGTTGCTGGCGACCCTGGCGGTAACCTTGCTCAACCCCCATGTGTACATCGACACCGTGGTCCTGGTCGGCTCGATCGGAGCGCAACAGACGACGCCGGGGATCTTTGCGCTCGGTGCGGTGACAGCTTCCATTCTGTGGTTCAGCACGCTGGCGGTCGGCGCGGCAAGACTGGCCCCGCTTCTCGCCCGTCCGCTGACCTGGCGGCTGATCGATCTGGGCGTGGCGCTGATGATGCTGAGTGTCGCCTGGGTGTTGGCCAGGCCTGCTATAACGGGGTGAAGCGGCTATATCCACATGTACGGTACGTGGATAGCGGAGCCTGTAGATGCTATGCTCTCGGCTTGCCAAACGATAGACGGGCAGCGCCCAGAGACATAAGAGGCGCCAGGTAAACCGGTCATACGGGGACCCTGCCAGTCGAACACGGAGTTCACACTTCGAAAGATTCCGTTTCTGAACCCTGAACCTGAAGATGGAGAGAAACCATGGCTTTTGAACTACCACCGCTTCCCTACGAAAAAAACGCTCTCGAGCCGCACATTTCTGCAGAGACGCTGGACTATCATCACGGCAAGCACCACAACACCTACGTCACCAACCTGAACAACATGATTCCGGGCACCGAGTACGAAGGCAAGGATCTGGAAAGCATCATCAAGACGTCCAGCGGTGGCATTTTCAACAACGCGGCCCAGGTGTGGAACCACACCTTCTTCTGGAACTGCATGAGCCCGAACGGCGGCGGCGAGCCCACTGGTGAGCTGGCCGAAGCCATCAACAAGGCGTTTGGCTCGTTCGACAAGTTCAAGGAAGAGTTCAGCAAGGTGTCGATCGCTACCTTCGGCTCCGGCTGGGGCTGGTTGGTGAAGAAGTCCGACGGCTCGCTGGCCATCGTCAGCAAGGGCGGCGCTGGCAACCCGATCACCGACGGTGACACTCCGCTGCTGACCTGCGATGTGTGGGAACACGCCTACTACATCGATTACCGCAACGCCCGTCCGAAGTTCGTCGAAGCGTTCTGGAACCTGGTCAACTGGGACTTCGTAGCGAAGAACTACGCAGCCGCCTGATCGTACCTTCCGGTATACCAACACCCCGCTTCGGCGGGGTGTTTTT
>CAYZFU010000057.1:800-1754 GCA_964477725.1 uncultured Halopseudomonas sp. | reverse complement strand
ATCTCTTTGATCTCAGTCAATACCCCGTCGCGGTAGCCGACCGTACATTGCTAAGGTATTGCAGGACAGGCTAGCAAAGCTGCATGATAACTCGGGCCTAACCGATGCACGGACATAACAAGACCTTGAAACTCGAGCGCCGGCACAGCCTTTCCGTCAAGTTGCTGCAACTGGTGTTGCTGTGGGCACTGGTGGTAGGGCTGATCCTCAGCTTTGCCCAGATTCTCTACGATCTGCGCAAGGAACGTGAGCTTATCGACAGTACTGCCGAGCAGATCCTGGCGATGTCGCGCGATCCCGCCACGCAAGCGGTATACAGTCTGGACCGGGAAATGGCGCTACAGGTGATCGAGGGTTTGTTCGAGCATCGCGCGGTGCGCTTCGCCTCGATTGGCCACCCTGACGAAACACCACTGGCCAGCCGGCAACGGGACCTGGCGCAGAACCCCTTCCGCGATATCACCGACTGGTTGTTCGGGGTCGAACAGGAATACAGCATCGCGCTGCACGGACGTCTTCCCTATAACGAATATTACGGCGACCTCCGTCTGATACTGGATACCGCGCCCTACGGTCAGGAGTTTCTCCAGCGCTCGCTGATCATTGTCATCTCCGGCATCCTGCGCGCCCTGGCGATGGCGTTCGTACTCTACCTCATTTATCACGTACTGCTTACCAAGCCCCTGGCACGGATCATCGAACATATCGCTCAGATCAATCCGGATCAGCCCGGCAAAAGCCCGATCCCCATGCTTGCCGGCCAGGAACGGAATGAGCTGGGTCTGTGGATCAACAAGGCCAACCAGCTACTCGACTCGATCGAGCGTAACAGCAGTCGCCGACGCGAGGCGGAAGCAAGTCTGCTGCACTTGTCCCAGCATGACCATCTGACCGGCTTGCCCAATCGCAGCATGTTGCAGGAGCAGCTCGGGAGGATTCTGGCGGACGCCGGCC
>CAYZFU010000057.1:0-790 GCA_964477725.1 uncultured Halopseudomonas sp. | reverse complement strand
GCGTTGCGGTTTTGTGCTGTGGTCTTGATGATTTCAAGGAGGTCAACGAGCAGTTCACCTACCAGTCCGGCGATGCGCTACTGGTTGCTGTCGCGGACCGGTTGCGAGCCAACAGTGCCCGCCTCGGATGCCTGGCTCGACTCGGTGGAGATCAGTTCGCCCTGATACAGACCGGCATCAGCCACCCCTATGAAGCAGCGGAACTGGCGCAAACGATTCTTGACGATCTCAGCCAACCGTTCGCGCTGGGAGAGCACCGCGTAGGCCTGCGTGCCACGATCGGCATCACGCTGTTTCCGGACGACGGCGACGACGCCGAGAAGCTGTTGCAGAAAGCCGAACAGACAATGATGCTGGCGAAGGCCCGCTCGCGAAACCGCTACCAGTTCTATATCGCCAGCCTGGACAGCGAGATGCGCATCCGCCGCGAGCTGGAAAAGGATCTGCTCGGCGCACTATCACGCAACGAGTTCCACCTGGTCTATCAGCCCCAGGTCTGTCTGCGCAGCCACAGGGTTGTCGGGGTCGAGGCGCTGCTGCGCTGGGAGCATAGCGAACGCGGGCTGGTTCCGCCCGATCTGTTCATCCCGCTGGCCGAGCAGAACGGGTCGATCATCGGCATAGGCGAATGGGTACTGGATCGCGCTTGTCGGCAGTTGCGCGAGTGGCACAGCGCGGGATACTCACAGCTGCGCATGGCGGTGAACCTGTCCACTGTGCAACTTCATCACAGCGAGCTGTCCCGGGTCGTTACCAACCTGATGCAACGTTATTCGCTGCCTGCTCATAG
>CAYZFU010000056.1:0-16077 GCA_964477725.1 uncultured Halopseudomonas sp. | reverse complement strand
TATTTACCGACGAGTTCATCGACGCCTACATCGAGCTCAAGGCGGCCGAGGAAATCAAGGTGCGTACCTTCGTTCACCCGCTGGAATACGACCTGTACTACAGCGTCTGAACCTGGTTCAGTCACTGCAGTCAAAAAAGGGTGCCCTTCGGGCGCCCTTTTTTTTCGCCTGTCTGACGGGCACCGTCATGCTCTTGTCAGTATGGCGATCCGATGCGACGCTTGGCCGACCATCAAAGGAGTGAACCAGATATGCTTTGCACAACCCGAGTTGCTGCCCTTTCGTTGATAACAGCGTTATTCGCCCTGCCGGTCCAGGCCGAGGTCTACACCTGGACCGATGCCGACGGTAATCGTCATTATTCGGACCAGCAGCCGGCGGGCGGCGAAGGCAAGACGGTGGACGTACCCAAGGTCAACACTATCGAACCGCCGCCGAAGCGGCCGGATCTGAGCCGTTCCCGCCCTGATTCCCCTGGCGCCGGGTCGGGGTCACAGCAGGCCAGCTATCGCCGACTGGCCATCACCAACCCATCGACCGACGAGCCGGTACGCGCCAACGATGGCAGTGTCATGCTCACCGTCGAAACCGATCCGCCGCTGAGCAGCAATCACCTGCTACGCGTCGAGATGGATGGCGAGGCAACGGATGTCAGCACGCCGGGAATCGGCCAGTCGACCTATCAGCTCGTCCTGCCGAATGTCGACAGGGGCAGTCACGCCGTCTCGGTGGCCGTAGTCAATGCGCGCGGCGAGACGCTGCAGCGCAGCGAGCCGGTGCTGCTCCATGTGCAGCGCACTTCGCTCAACCAGCCCGGCCGTGGCGGGGCCAACCAGGCGCCCACCGCTCCCGCGGCGCCGCGCGCCCCGAACGTCCCCGCCCCGAGAGCGAGCGGTACCTGAGCCAAACTCTCCACGACTGATCAAGCGCACCTTCTTGGTGCGCTTTTCATTTGTGGGTGTCATTCTTTGTGCACTCGATCCTCTCAGCGCTTCACCTCAAGGTTCCCGCCGGTGCGCAGTGCGCCTTGGCGCGGCGCGAAGCGAAGTTAAAATGCATGAACGCCCCGTATTGGTTCGCTTCTTGCATTTCCATGCTCAGACTATGGATGCCGATATGTTGCCCGATCGTTACCTTCGACAGATTCTCGACAATCTCACCACAGCTGTGATGCTGCTAGACGGTGAGCTGTGTCTCACGTACCTGAACCCTGCCGCGGAAGTGCTGCTCGCGGTCAGTGGACAACGCGTGCTACGCCAGCCGATGGGCGAGCTGTTCAGCGATACCAGTGCAACCCTGGCCTCGCTGAGTAACGCTTTGCATACTGGCGACCCCTTCACCAAGCGCGAGGCGCAGTTGAATCTCGTCAACGGCCAGGCACTGATGGTGGACTATTCGGTGACACCAATTACCGCAGGCGAGCGTAACTGGGTGCTGATGGAGCTGTATCCTCGCGACCGCTTGCTACGTATCACCAAGGAAGAAGCGCAGCTGTCCAAGCAGGAAGTCACCAAGGTCCTGGTGCGCGGCCTGGCCCATGAGATCAAGAATCCACTGGGCGGCATCCGGGGGGCGGCTCAATTGCTGGCCCGTGAGCTTCCCGATCAGTCGCTCAAGGACTACACCGACGTGATCATCGCCGAGGCCGACCGCCTGCGAAACCTCGTTGACCGCATGCTCGGGCCCTATCGGCCACCGAACCTTCAGCCGCTCAACGTGCACGAGATCACCGAGCGGGTCATCAGCCTGCTGCTGGCCGAAACCCAGGGTCTGCTGACTCTGCAGCGTGATTACGATCCGAGCATCCCCGATATCCTCGGGGACCGCGAGCAGCTGATTCAGGCGGTACTCAACATTGTGCGCAACGCCATGCAGGCGATCGCAGCCGCACAGGGCCTGGAGAAAGGCGAGATCACGCTGGAGACCCGGGCCCTGCGTCAGTTCACCATCGGCCAGGTGCGCCATCGTCTGGTCTGCCGAATTCAGGTCATCGACAACGGTCCCGGCATCCCCGACGACATCGTCGAAAGCATCTTCTATCCCATGGTCAGCGGCCGTGCCGAAGGCACCGGACTGGGTCTGTCCATCACTCAGAACATCGTCAGCCAGCATCAGGGACTGATCGAATGCGAGAGTGCACCCGGCCGTACCGTGTTTACCCTGTTCCTGCCACTGGAACACAGCCCCGGAGAGTGAATCCATGAGCCGCGCCGAAAATGTCTGGATTGTTGATGATGATCGCTCCATCCGCTGGGTGCTGGAGAAGGCGCTGCAGCAGGAAGGGATGGAACCGGTCTGCTTCGACAGTGCCGATAGTGCTCTGGCCCGTCTCCAGCGCCAGCATGCCGGGCACCAGTGGCCTGGACCTGCTGGCGCAGATTCGCGAGCAGCATCCAAAGCTGCCGGTGATCATCATGACCGCGCACTCGGATCTGGATAGCGCGGTGGCGTCGTATCAGGGCGGCGCCTTCGAGTATCTGCCCAAGCCGTTTGACGTCGACGAGGCTGTGGCGCTGGTTCGCCGGGCATTGGCTCATAGCCATGAGCAGGACGAGCGCCAGCCGGAGAGCGAGGCGACCCGCACTCCGGAAATCATCGGCGAGGCGCCGGCGATGCAGGAGGTTTTTCGGGCGATCGGCCGGCTGTCGCATTCCAACATTACCGTTCTGATCAACGGCGAGTCGGGTACCGGCAAGGAGCTGGTTGCCCACGCCCTGCACCGCCACAGTCCGCGCGCGCGCAACCCCTTCATCGCCTTGAACATGGCAGCGATTCCCAAGGATCTGATGGAGTCGGAACTGTTCGGCCATGAAAAAGGCGCTTTCACCGGTGCCGCCGTGCAGCGCCGCGGCCGGTTCGAGCAGGCCGACGGCGGCACGCTGTTTCTTGACGAGATCGGCGATATGCCGGCGGAAACCCAAACCCGTTTGCTGCGAGTGCTGGCCGATGGCGAGTTCTACCGCGTCGGCGGGCATACACCGATCAAGGTCGACGTGCGGATCATTGCCGCAACACATCAGGACCTGGAAGGGCTGGTCCAGTCAGGCAAGTTCCGCGAAGACCTGTTCCATCGTTTGAACGTCATCCGCATCCACATCCCCAAGCTGGCCGAGCGCCGCGAGGATATTCCCGCCCTGGCCCAGCACTTTCTCGCCCGCGCCGCGCAGGAGCTGGCGGTCGAGCCGAAAGTACTCAAACCCCAGACACAGGACTACATGCGCAGCCTGCCCTGGCCGGGAAACGTGCGGCAACTGGAAAACACCTGCCGCTGGATCACAGTGATGGCTTCGAGCCGCGAGGTGCTGGTCGAGGACCTGCCTCCGGAACTGCTCACTCAGCACCAGGAAAGTGCACCAGACGGGCACTGGGAACATAGTTTGCGCACCTGGGCTGATCAGGAGCTGGCTCGGGGCGTGACCAACCTGCTGGACGTGGCAGTCCCGGCGTTCGAGCGCATCATGATCGAAACCGCGCTCAAGCACACCGCGGGAAGACGCCGCGATGCCGCGCAGCTACTGGGCTGGGGACGTAATACGCTGACTCGCAAGATCAAGGAACTGGGGATGAATATCGACGGCCACGACGAAGACGAAAGCGAGTAGCGCGCCTTTTTTAAAGATTGGCACGCTTGCTGCTTTACAAATATCGGGTGTATTGGGTGGCTCCGGTTCAGGCAGGCTGGAGCCGCCTTTTTTTGCCCGCAGCGAGGCGATGCCGCGTATTGAGCTGGCCGCCCCCCACCGCCATAGACAACACCCCCGCTCCACTCGCAGTTCTGGCAGAGAGCCGCTTCTTGTAGCGCATCCAAGGTCTGGCTACACTCGCAGGCCGCCCTGCCTGATGATACCTACGCATGTTTCACGTCGCCCTGCTCGAGCCCGAGATCCCGCCGAATACCGGTAATATCATACGTCTGTGTGCCAACACCGGTTGCCAGCTTCATCTGATCGAGCCGCTGGGCTTCGAACTGGATGACAAACGCCTGCGCCGAGCCGGGCTGGATTATCACGAATTCGCTGCGGTCAGGGCATATCCGAGCCTCGAAGACTGTCTGAAAGCTGTCGAGCCGGCTCGGGTATTCGCCTTGAGTACCAAAGGCACCCGCAACTTCACCGAGGTGCAGTATCAGGCCGGCGATCTGTTTCTGTTCGGGCCGGAGAGCCGCGGCCTACCGGTGCAAGTACGCGAAAGTCTGCCTGCGGAGCAGGTTCTGCGCATTCCCATGCGGCCTGACAGCCGCAGCCTGAATCTCTCGAACAGCGCAGCAGTCTTGATCTTCGAAGCCTGGCGCCAGCACGGCTTCGCTGGTGGTCAATAGCGTAAAGCCTGCTCGCGCTGAGCCCCAGCCGCTACGCAGCAAAGCTCACAGCAACGCAGATGCATCCTTCAAGCGCGACAAAGCCGGCACAAGGCCGGCTTTGTTGATACCGCTGACCTGGGCGGGCCGGCGTTTTAACGCACCTTGACTACGACCTTGCCGACCGCCTTGCGCGAGCTCAGCACATCCAGCGCCTGCTCGTACTCGTCGAGGTTGTAGGTCTGCGATACCAGCGGCTTGAGCTTGCCTTCGCTGTACCAGGCGAACAGCTGCTGGAAGTTCTCCAGGTTGGCCTGCGGTTCGCGCGCGGCAAACGAGCCCCAGAACACGCCGACGATCGACGAGCCCTTGAGCAGCGCCAGGTTGACCGGGAATTCCGGGATGCGACCACTGGCAAAGCCGATCACCAGCAGACGGCCCTTCCAGTTGATCGAACGCACGGCCTGGTCGAACAGATCGCCACCGACCGGATCATAGATCACGTCGGCACCCTTGCCGCCAGTGAGCTCTTTGACCTTGTCCTTGAGACTGTCTTCGCTGTAGTTGATCAGCTCGTCGGCACCGGCATTCCTTGCCACTTCGAGCTTCTCCGCGCTGGACGCCGCAGCAATCACCCGCGCGCCCATCGCCTTGCCGATTTCCACTGCAGCCAGACCCACACCGCCGGAAGCGCCCAGCACCAGCAGGGTCTCGCCTGGCTTGAGCTCACCGCGCTGCTTGAGCGCGTGCATGGACGTGCCATAGGTCATGCTGAAACCCGCGGCGGTAACGTAGTCCATGTCCTGCGGCATGGGCAGTACGCGGGTAGCGTCGACGGCGATCTTTTCGGCATAGCTGCCGAAACCGGTCAGAGCCATGACGCGATCGCCGGATTTCACATGCTTGACGTTCTCGCCAACGCTGCCGATGACGCCTGCCGCCTCGCCACCCGGAGAAAACGGGAACGGCGGTTTGAGCTGGTATTTGCCTTCGATGATAAGGGTGTCAGGGAAGTTGACGCCGGCTGCGTGAATGTCGATGACCACTTCGTTTTTCTTGGCGACCGGATCGGCGGTTTCCTCGAGAACCAGGCTGCTGGCTGGTCCGAATTCTTTGCACAGTACGGCTTTCATGTTCGCTCCCTTGTTGAGGTTTTCGCACAGTCTAGTCGTTCTCCCGGCAAAGCGGTCAATCACCATGCCCGGGGGTGATCGCGATCCATAACAGCGCGGCGATTTGGCTGCGACGGGACGCTCGGCTATCCTGTGTCAAATCACTGGAGTACCCACTGTGCATCGCCCCACTCGTCTATTGCTTACCCTGTTGTGTCTCGCCGTCATGAGTGCCCCGCTGCAGGCCAGAGAACCCGCCGCAGCCGAGCCGCAATATATCGAACTGAAACCCGCCTTCGTCGGCACCATCGGCCCCGGCCCGAAGATCCAGTACCTGAAGGTGGACGTGGCGCTACGCGTCAACGATCCGGCCGCCGTGGACACGGTCAAGTATCACGATCCGCTGATTCGCAATGCTCTGGTCGGGCTGTTCGCCCGTCAGTCGCGCGAAGCGCTGGCTACGCTGGAAGGCAAGGAGCAGTTGCGTGCAGACGCTTTGGTTGCGGTTCGTACCGTGCTTGAGCAAGAGGAAGGCCAGCCGCTGGTCGATGATCTGCTGTTCACCAACCTCATTACCCAGTAAGCCGCTCCATAGAAAGCTTCGGCCCACGGGCCAAACCGCGCAGGCCGGAGTTCTCGGTCAGCCTTGCTGACTGAGATAACGTTCCACGAAAGTATCGAAGTCCACTTCATCCGCCGCCTCGATTGCCGCCTGCTCGGCGAGCGATGCGTCTGCCTGCGTGCGAAATGCTCGCATACTCTCGGCGTCCAGCGGGCGCTCGGTAAAATGCTTGCGATGCGCTTCGGACTGCGTGAGGGCGAAGCGGAAGAAGCTGTTGCCGTGTCGTTCGATGTCAGCCAGCACCCGCGCCGACGGCGTCAGCGCCGCGTCTTGCAGCTTGCTGCGCTGCAGCGCCAGGCTCTCGCTGTAGGCGTTGGTCAGCTGCGTCTCGTCGAGCAGCCGCGCACAGCTGGCGATATCATCAAGCAGGCTCAACCCCCACTCCTGCAGCGACCGGGGCTGGCCCGAATCGCTCAGCTTCAGGCCCGGCTCGCGCCCCCGCTTCACCGACAGCGCAAAGTTCTCCGCCAGCTCGGCACAGCTTTGCGATGTGTGCGCCGGGCTGTCCTCCAGCGCACAGTAAAGCAGGAAGCTGTCGAGAAACCGCGCGGTTTCCGGTTCGATACCCAGTGGGACAAAGGGATCGATGTCCATGCAGCGCACTTCGATGTACTCCACGCCGCGCGAAGCCAGGGCATGCACCGGCTTCTCGCCACTGCGGGTGACGCGCTTGGGTCGAATCGGGCTGTAGAACTCGTTTTCGATCTGCAGCAGGTTGGTATTGAGCTGCTGCCATTGCCCGTCGGCGTCATGCGTCCCCATGGCGGCATAGGGCGCGTACGGAATGCTGGTTGCTTCGCGCATGCTGGAAATGTAATTGTCCAGGCTGTTGTAGCAGACGTTCAGACCGGACTGGGCATTGTTGTTGTAGCCCAGGTCGCTCATGCGCAGGCTGGTGGCGTACGGCAGATAGAGACTGCGCTCGCCGAGCCGATCGAGCTTGTGATCGCGTCCCTGCAGAAAGCTGGCACACACCGCCGGCGAAGCGCCGAACAGATACATCAGCAGCCAGGCATAGCGGCGAAAGTTGCGAATCAGCGCGACGTAGCGCTCGGACTGATAGTCCTGCAACGTACGCGTATCCCCGCTGCGTTGCTGCAGCGTCGCCCAGAGCTGCGGTGGCAGCGAGAAGTTGTAATGAATGCCGGCGATGCACTGCATGGCCTTGCCGTAGCGTATCGCCAGGCCGCGGCGATAGACATGCTTGAGCATGCCGATGTTGGAGGTCCCGTACCAACCAATGGGAATATCCACATCCGCTGCCGGAAGCAGGCAGGGCATCGATTCGGTCCAGAGACGCTCGTCGCCGAGCTGGGCATAGGTGAAACGGTGAATGCGATCCAGGCTGTCGAACAAGCCACCGAGATCGGCGCTCACCGGGGTGATCAGCTCCAGCAGCGCTTCGGAATAATCGGTGGTGATGGTCGGGTGAGTCAGCGCCGAGCCCAATCCCAGCGGATGCGGCGTACGTGCCAGCGCACCATCGGCACCGATGCGCAGGCTTTCCTTTTCGATGCCGTGCAGGCAACCACGCAGCACGTCGCGGTGCATCGGCTGATTGAGCAATTCAAGGCTGTCGCTGAGCGTTGGTGACACTTCGTCACTCCTTAGGCAATTCGCCGGCTACAGCTACGCTTGCCGGCAGTCGAGCTCGTTGAGTATAGGAGCGGTCAGATACGGGCGAAGGTTCCCAGACTTTTTGCCACCAGGGCACCGTCCTGCCAGACCTCGCCATCGACGACGACAGTGCGCGTCCCGGCGTGCACCACCTTGCCGGTGCACTGTAGTTCTCCACCCGTCACGGCGCGCGTGTAGTTGATCTTGCATTCGACCGTTGCGGTAGTCTCATGGGACTCGAGCACGCTGAAGGCCGCCGCACCCATCGCTGAATCGAGGAGCGAAAATATCACCCCGCCATGCACCCGTTGAGTGGAATTGAAATGCTCTTCGCGGATAGCCAGCTTGAGCACACACAAGCCGCGATCCAGGGAGTCGAATTCCAGCCCGAGCATCTGGGTGAACGGACTCATGCGATTGCGGGCAAACTCGGTCAGTGATGGGTGTTGGCTCATGGTCAGCGCTTCTTCAGGTCTTTGGCATTGGCGAACAGGCTGGCAAACGTACCACCGGCTTCTGCCGGCGCACCAGCCCCGGCTGGCTTGCTTCCGGCATTATTCCGTGGTTTGACACGACCGCCCTGCCCGACGCCCGCGGATTCGCGGCGGGCCTGGGGCGAGCTGCCTGCGCCGGGCTCGTCACTCATGCGCATGGTAAGCCCGATGCGCTGGCGCGGGATATCCACCTCCAGCACCTTGACCTTGACGATGTCGCCAGCCTTGACCACCTCACGGGGATCCTTGACGAACTGGTTCGACAGCATGGAGATGTGCACCAGACCATCCTGGTGCACGCCGATATCGACAAAGGCGCCGAAGTTGGCCACGTTGGTGACCACGCCCTCGAGAACCATCCCCGGCTTGAGGTCACTGAGCTTCTCGACCCCTTCCTGAAAGGTGGCTGCCTTGAATTCAGGCCGCGGATCACGGCCGGGCTTGTCCAGCTCCCTGAGGATGTCGCTGATAGTCGGCACACCGAAATGCTCGTCGGTGAATTTCGCCGGGTCGAGCTTTTTCAGGAACGTCGAGTCGCCGATCAGACTGCGTATGTCGCGGCCGGTCTCACCGGCAATCCGCTCCACCAGCCGATAGGCTTCGGGGTGTACCGCGGAAGCATCCAGCGGATTGTCGCCATGCATGACGCGCAAAAAGCCGGCTGCCTGTTCGAAGGTCTTGTCGCCCAGACGACTGACCTTGAGCAGCTCGCGGCGGCTCCTGAACGCGCCGTGCTGGTCACGATAGTCAACGATGTTCTGGGCAATCGAAGGATTGAGGCCCGATACGCGGGTCAACAGCGGCACCGAAGCAGTATTGAGATCCACTCCGACCGCGTTCACGCAGTCCTCGACGACCGCATCGAGACTACGCGCGAGCTTCACCTGCGAGACGTCGTGCTGATACTGACCGACCCCGATGGATTTCGGCTCGATCTTCACCAGCTCGGCAAGCGGATCCTGCAGGCGCCGAGCGATGGATACCGCCCCGCGGTAGGTTACGTCGAGGTCGGGGAATTCTCGCGCCGCCAGTTCCGATGCGGAATACACCGAGGCGCCAGCCTCCGACACGACGATCTTTTGCATTTTCAGTGAAGCACAGAGCTTGAGCAGCTCGACAGCGAGCCTGTCGCTCTCCCGCGAGGCGGTCCCGTTGCCGATGGCAACCAGGCTGACCTGGTGCTTGTTGCACAGCGACGCCAGCACAGCCAGCGACTGGTCCCATTGATTGCGCGGCGCGTGGGGGAAAATCGTGGCGGTATCCACCAGCTTGCCGGTCGCGTCCACCACAACCAGCTTGCAGCCGGTGCGTAGTCCAGGGTCCAGAGCCAGGGTGACCCGCGGTCCAGCCGGTGCCGACAGCAGCAGATCCTTCAGATTGCTGGCGAAAACACGGATCGCCTCGTCTTCCGCGGCTTCGCGCAGATCGCCCAGCAGTTCCGTTTCGAGATGACCCAGAAGCTTGACGCGCCAGGTCCAGCGCACCACCTCACCCAGCCACCTATCCGCCGCGCGGCCCAGCTGTTCGATACCCACCGACTGAGCGATGATCGCTTCGCAAGGATGCATACCGCCCGGGGCCGTCTGGTCATCGCCCAGCTCGAGAGCGATGCTCAGCACCCCTTCGTTGCGTCCGCGCAGAATAGCCAGCGCACGGTGCGAGGGCACCGTCTTCAATGGCTCGTCATACTCGAAATAGTCGCGGAACTTGGCGCCTTCTTCTTCCTTGCCGGGCACCAGACGCGACACCACGCGACCACCCTGTCGCAGCGCCTGGCGTAGCCGTTCGATCAGCGCAGCGTCCTCGCTGAAACGCTCCATGAGGATGTACTTGGCACCATCGAGCGCGGCCTTGTTATCAGGTACGCCCTTCTCGGCATCGACGAAATCGCGAGCCAGAGTTTCGGGCTCGAGTCCCGGATTCGCGTAAAGCTGCTCCGCCAGCGGCCCGAGCCCGGCTTCCAGAGCAATCTGGCCCTTGGTGCGCCGCTTGGGCTTGTATGGAAGATACAGGTCTTCGAGCCTGGTCTTGGTATCGGCTCGATTGATGTCGCGGGCCAGCTCGGGCGTCAGCTTGCCCTGCTCGCCGATGCTGGCGAGGATCGATTTGCGCCGGTCCTCCAGTTCACGCAGATAGCGCAGCCGCTCTTCGAGGTAACGCAGCTGGGTATCGTCCAGGCTGCCGGTGACTTCCTTGCGGTAGCGGGCTATGAAGGGCACGCTGGCGCCCTCGTCGAGAAGCCCTACAGTTGCAGCAACCTGCTCGGGACGAACCGCCAGTTCGCTGGCGATGCGCGAGGCAATACTATCCATGAATGAGGATCCGGTCGTTTTCACAAGCCGCGCAGTATAGCCGACTGACCAGCCTCAACGGCACCCGCATGTGATCCGAACTCTTGGCGCGGCGGCGCATACCCTGTACAAAAGAAACCTCTTGTAACGATGCGTCAAAGGCAAGCAAACCGGCATCTGCAACAATAACTGCAAGCGATAACGAGGCGGGAACGGATGAACAGCGAAGGCGAGAAGATTCTGATTGTCGACGACGACGTGAGACTGCGGCGCTTGCTCGAGCGTTTCCTCACCGAGCAGGGGTACCGCGTGCGGGCTGTCGAGAACACCGAACAGATGGACCGGCTGCTCGCTCGCGAATTGTACTCTCTTATCGTGCTCGATCTCATGTTGCCCGGCGAAGACGGCCTCAGCGCCTGCAAGCGACTGCGTGAGCAGCAGAACACTACGCCGATCATCATGCTGACCGCCAAGGGCGACGAAACCAGCCGGATTCAGGGCCTTGAGCTTGGCGCGGACGATTACCTGCCCAAGCCGTTCAATCCACGCGAACTGGTGGCACGCATCAAGGCCGTGTTGCGACGTCAGTCGCCACAGGTGCCTGGCGCTCCAAGTGCCGAGGATGACCAGGTTACCTTCGGCGACTTCGTGCTCAATCTGGCCACGCGCGAACTCAAGCGCGGCGATGAAGTGAACATGCTCACAACCGGCGAATTCGCCGTGCTCAAGGCGCTGGTCCGGCACCCGCGCGAGCCGTTGACCCGCGACAAGCTGATGCAACTTGCGCGCGGGCGTGAGTGGGACGCGCTGGAACGTTCAATCGACGTACAGATTTCCCGGTTGCGCCGCATGCTTGAACCCGATCCCTCCAAGCCGCGGTACATCCAGACTGTCTGGGGCGTAGGCTACGTATTCGTACCGGACGGCCAGGCGACGTGAAGGGCGGCCCGGGTTGGCACCCTCTGCTGCCACGCAGCTTTTTTGCCCGTACCATCCTGCTGGTTCTCGTGGTGACGCTGTTCTCCAAACTGCTCACGATGGTTTATCTGCTGAGTAACGAGGACCTGCTGGTCGACCGCCAGTACAGTCATGGCACGGCCATGCTGATTCGCGCTTACTGGGCCAGCGGCCCTGACGCGCGCCAGGATATCGAAGCCATGACGGGCGTCGCCCTGGTGCCACAGAACGAGGTTCCACCCGGAGAAGTCCACTGGCCATACTCCGGCGTGTTCACCAACCAGCTGCGCAACGAACTCGGCGATCGTACCCAGGTGCGGGTACGCATCCAGGACGAGCCTGCGCTCTGGGTGACTCAGCCAGCCTATCGCGGGCAGTGGTTGAAGGTGCCTATCTATGCGCATCCGCTGCGCGGCCAGCGAATCTGGCTGGTGTTCAGCTGGATGCTGCTGATCGGCATGCTCTCCACTGCGGCTGCCTGGATTTTCGTGCGGCAGCTCAATCGACCGCTGAAAGTTCTCGAGCTGGCTGCGCGACGGGTCGGTCAGGGCCACAGCATTCGCCTGCTCGACACAGGCGGACCAGCTGAAATTGCCGAGGTGTACCGGGCATTCAACCAGATGGCCCAGGACGTGGAACAGGCCAACCGCGACCGCGCACTCCTGCTCGCCGGTGTCTCCCACGACCTGCGCACGCCGCTCACGCGAATGCGTCTGTCCACCGAGCTGTTGTCCAGCGCCGAGCCCGAGCTGACCGAGGGGATGATTCGCGACATCGAAGACATGGACGCCATTCTCGACCAGTTCATGGCCTTCATTCGTGACGGAAGTGCTGAGCCGATTCATCCGGAAGACATCAACGAGCTCATCCGGGAAGTGGTCGCGCCGCTCAATACCGGCGAAGAGAAGGTACGGTTGTGCCTGGAAGCGGTGCCCGAGATCCCGCTGCGCCGGTTGTCGATCAAGCGCGTCATGACCAATCTGGTGGAAAACGCCCTGAATCACGGCGGATCGGGCGTGGAAGTGTGTACTCACGTGACCCGTGCCGCGACGAACGCCTACCTGGTGGTGAGTGTGCTTGATCGTGGACCGGGCATCGACCCTACCGAGTGCGAGGCTTTGTTTACGCCATTCACCCGCGGCGATCGTGCCCGATCGACCAAGGGGACCGGTCTGGGGCTGGCGATCGTCAAGCGCATTGCCGATGGCCACGGCGCGACCGTACAGCTGCTCAATCGTACCGGCGGCGGCACCGAGGCACGGTTGAGTTTTCCCTTGTGATCAGTCGAGCAAGTCGGCGTCAGCCAACGCCTGCTCGATCGATAGCAGATCCGGTATCAGCATGAGGGACGTCTCGTCAGCCAACCGCACCGGCTGGCTGACGTACTCGGCACGCTCGGCAACCGGTTCGATCTCGCCGCGCAGAACCTTTCGCGAGCGTGGAATACCCCAGATGCGAAGCCCAATGAAATTCAATCCCTTGCGCCCGCCCAGAGCATTGAGCACCAATGTCCTTGGGGCTGCGTCCCCGCCCTGTCCGCTCGGCTGACCGAGCAGCCGTTCGGGATCGATCAGCGGCACCTTCTGGTCCCGCCAGGTGGTCCAGCCGAGGAACCAGTCCGGCCCCTTAACGGCTGGCTGGCTCAATCGGTAACCCACCAACTCGGCTACCGCAACGTTGGGCAGCAGCAGAGGCTGCTCACCCAGCGGCACGATAAGTCCATTCAAGCTATCCAATGCGTCTGCCATCGACCTGCCTCTCTATACCCGGCGCGCTACAGCGCCACTGCCCATTCCTGCTCCAGCCAGTCGCGCAAAGCGCCGGCGAGCTGCTCGGGAGATCCCTGCCGGCTACTGTGGCCAGCGTCCTGTACCGCCTGCGGCATGACTGCACAAGTGGCGCTTTCTGCTGTCTGCGTCCACACCTGCATGCCGTACTGACGCATCCGCCCGCAGGCTGCAACGCCGTCTTCGCCCATCCCGCTGAACATGATCGCCCCGCATGCCGGCGCGAAACTGCGCATCACTTCGTCGATCACCGACTCGATTGCTGGCTGGTAAGGGCCAGGCCATGGCGCGTCGCCCAGACGGATCTGCCCGTCCGGACCGAACCGCATGCTGCGCTCGATCGGCGCAACCATCACCTCGCCGGGAGCAAGCCTCGCCCCCGCCACGCAGTTCACGACCCGCCATTCATTGTGCCGGCCGATGATCTGCGGCAGCTTGGCCTCGAATGCTGCATCGATGTGCTGGGCGTATACGAAGGCCACCGGTAGCGTCGCTGGCAACCGGTCGAGAAACGCCTTGACCGCGCTTGGCCCGCCCAGCGATGCAGCCAGCACCCAGACACAACCCACCGCACCCGGAGCCCTGGCAGGCGCGAACGAAGGCGTCACACCCGTCGGAGGGCGCCCCAGCAGCGGTAGCAGCTTGTGATACAGCTGCCGCTGCCAGCGCGGATAATCCTCGCTATCGATGCCCGGCGTATCGTTGACACCGATGAGTACCGGCACATCGCTTTGCTCCAGAAGCCAGTCGATTGCGTCGCAGTCTTCGGCGGCATCAAGCAACCACAGGTCGGTTTCGATCGACGCCAGCTCCGATGGCAGCACATCGTGCGGGCCGTCAGCGAACACCAGCCGGTAGCCGAAATCGGTAAGAACTTCGGCAAGGCTGTCGCGCCTGGATCGCCTGCTTGCCAGCAAGGCAATGGCAGGCGCCAACTGATCAGTCACTGAGCGCAACCAGGCGGCCAATCACCTCAAGCAGCTGACTTTCCTGATAGGGCTTGCCCAGATACTCGTTGACCCCGATACCACGTGCCCGATCACGATGCTTTTCACCGGTACGCGAGGTAATCATGACGATCGGCAAATCATGCAGCCGCTCGTCGTGACGCACCAAGGTCGCGACCTCGAAGCCGTCCATGCGTGGCATCTCGATATCCAGCAACATGATATCCGGCTGAATATCCTGCAGTTTGGCGATCGCCTCGACGCCGTCTTTTGCCGTGACGACCTCCATGCCGTGTCGCTCGAGCAGGCGGCTGGTCACCTTGCGCACGGTAATGGAATCATCCACCACCATCACCAGCGTCGGCCGCTCCTCGCTGTGTACCTGCGCAATTTGCTGGCGCTCGGCAGCCAGGCGCTGTTGTGAATGCAGCGCCTGCTGCGCGCGGATAACCGCCAGCAGATCGAGGATCACCACTACCCGACCGTCCCCCAGGATGGTGGCTCCGGAGATACCCGGCACCACAGCGAACTGCTTGCCAAGCCCTTTCACCACGATTTCCCGCGAGCCGGCCAGCGCGTCGACCTGAACCGCGACGCTGTGCTCGGTGCCCCGGACCAGGATCACCGGCAGCGGCAGACTGTGTCCGCTGAGCTTCGGCTGCTGACCGGTGACCAGCAGGTCGCCCAGGTAGCGCAGGTCATAGGTCTTGCCGGCGTACTGGAATGCCGGTGCATCCGGCGCGTAATAGGCTTCGAGTTCATATCCGGAGACCCGCACGATACCTTCAATGGTGTTCAACGGGATCGCATAAAGGTCCTCGCCGGAATACACCATCAGCGCGCGGTTGACCGACACGGTAAACGGCAGCCGAATGGTGAACGCCGAGCCCTGACCTGGCTCGGTGGTCAACGCTGAGGTCAAACAGCTCGGCGGGAGCATGACGTTGACCACATCCATGCCAACGCCACGGCCGGAAATCTGAGTCACCTTCTCCGCCGTGGAGAAGCCCGCGTCCAGAATGAACTGGAGGATTTCCTGATCGGTCAACTCGGCCGATGCGTCCATCAAACCGCGTTCGATCGCCTTGCGGCGGACAGCGTCCAGATTGATTCCTGCGCCATCATCGGCGAGCTGCAACACGATCTCTCCGCCTTCCCGACGCAGATCGAGGGTGATATTGCCCTGCTCCGCCTTGCCTTTATCGGCACGCCGTGAAGGCGTCTCGATGCCGTGGTCTACAGCGTTGCGCAGCATGTGTTCCAGCGGGCCGATCATGCGTTCAAGCACGCTACGGTCCATTTCGCCTTCGGCATTGCCCACGGTCAACTCGACCTGCTGGCCCAGTTCCGCCGCCACCTGCCGCACTACTCGACGCATACGCGGTAGCAGTCGCTCGAAGGGCACCATGCGCGTGCGCATTAGGCCTTCCTGCAACTCGGTATTGACCCGGGCCTGCTGAACCAGCAGCGTCTCGGCATCACGGCTTTTGGCTGCCAGGGTTTCCTTGAGATCCAGCAAGTCAGAGGCCGACTCGAACAGCGATCGCGAGAGCTGTTGCAGTTGTGAGTAACGGTCCATTTCGAGCGGGTCGAAATCCTCGTAACCCTGCTCGATTTCTTCCTGGTGCCGCGACAGAATCTGCGCCTGGGTTTCCATATCAAGCCGGCGCAACTGATCGCGTACACGCTCGGTGGTGGTTTCGACGTCCGTCAGGGTTTGGCTGAGATCGCTTACCTGCTGCTCGACCCGGCCACGGAAAATGGACGTCTCGCCTGCCAGGTTGACCAGTTCTTCAAGCAATGCCGCAGGCACCTTGACGGTCTCTTGACCGCTGGCTCGGCTGGCGCGTTGCAGGGAACCGTTCCCGGCCTCCATGGCCTGCTCCAGCACCGCCTTGACGCTAGCCAGCGTCTGGCTCGGCTGGGCGGGCTCCAGAGCTTCGAGAGGCTCAG
>CAYZFU010000055.1:0-16167 GCA_964477725.1 uncultured Halopseudomonas sp. | reverse complement strand
TGGACCTACGGCAACGGCCTGACCCAGACGCTGGAGCACGATCTGGACGGCCGGATCACCGCGGTGAGTGTTCAGAACGACAACAACGAAGCCATTTGGCAACAGCTCTATGAGTACGATCGCTTGAACAACATCATCGGCATCGAGCGCCGCGAAGGCGAAAACACCTACCGGCAACGGTTCGGCTATGATGTGCTGCAGCGGCTGATCAAGGATCAGGGACCGTATGGGCGGCAGCGGTTCGAGTATGACGAGGTAGGCAGCCGTCTAAGCCAACGTTATGCAAGAGCAAAACCGGCAGACGATACAACCAACGACGAGCGTAACGAAGAGTTAACACATTACTACTACGCTCAGGCCAGCAATCGCTTACTGGGCACGAGTAAGAAAGACATTGCGCTCGATCAGGCCGGAAACACTGTGCAGGAACACAACCATCTGCACCATGCGTATGAATACAACGCTCAGAACCGCCTCAGTGGATACAAGCGAGACGGCCGGTTCAGAGCCCGCTACCACTACAACGCACTAGGTCAGCGCATCCACAAAGCCGTCACGAAAGCCGACGGCAGCGAAGCGCACACCCTGTTCCACTACGACCAGCAAGGTCAGCTGCTCGGGGAAACCAGACTACAAAGCACTGATAGAGCCAAACCCGCTCACGTGGGAGAAACGCAGAACATCGTATGGCTCCAGATGCGCCCAGTCGTGGCCATCGACACAACCGAGAACGAAGCACTCCGCATCGCCTGGCTGCATAGCGATCATCTGCTCACCGCTCGGGCTGCTACCAATGCAGGTCAAAACCTTATCTGGCGCTGGCGCAGCGATGCGTTCGGTGTAGGTGAAGCTGAAAGCCTCCCCGCTGAAAGCGAACCGCAACTGACACTAAACCTCCGACTCCCAGGCCAATATCACGATAATGAAAGCGGGTTGCACTACAACTACTTCAGGACTTACGATCCAAGTAAAGGACGCTACACGCAGGGTGATCCAATAGGGCTTGGAGGTGGTATGAACACTTACTCTTACACCAACTCAAGCCCGTTGGGGCAGCTAGATTTTTTGGGCTTATGCGCGGAAACCACTGTTATTCGCCGAGTTCCAGGCAGCGAGACTTTCACCGTGCCAGTGCTGGACTCAAACGGCAGCATTAAAAAGATCTTGCGATTGACGTCGGATGGATACACTACCGGGATCCCAGCACAAAAGCTTGCCAAAGAATATCTCCCTGCTGCGGTAGCAGCGGCACTGAGTGAAGCTGCTGACCTACAGTTTGGGTATCGGATTCACGCGGAGTATGAGATCTGGCAAGAGATGGAATACGTAGAAGGTGTGATTTTAAATACTCAAACACCCGGGCAATTTGGTGATATCGTCTCAGGTCCTTTTCCGGTAACACCGGGAATCCGGCCTACCGGCGTATATACGTATCGTCCGACAGGAATAAAATTCACTGAAGTAATTTGGAAAGGATGCATCGCGGGACATTGCGGGATATTAGGCGCTTGGGAGTGGTGAGATGAAAAACAAAACAATCTTGATGCTGTTTGTCTTCTTTTTGCAAGGATGTGATAAGACTGATGAAATAGACAACGGCGGGCATGTTAATTATTCCGGAGGAAGTAAAGAACGACAGATGATCGAGGCCTTGAACAGCTTGGCTTTGGACGAAGACATTAGCGGCTATCGTCATTTTCACATCAGCGCCGAGCTAGAGGATGAGCAAAGGATGGTTCTCAACCTGTACGAAACATTGTCCAATCCGGAGCATAAAGTGGTATCGATAGGTTGCGAATCAGTAGACAGCTGCAAAAATGTCGTACTTTCTTCTTTAGACATGATGTCGGAACAAGCTGCGGACCGAACAGATCTTGTAGTTATGCTTCCGAGCTTCATATCGCTTCCGCAACAAATTCTTCATCAGTCTGACATTGCTATTAATCAGTATGAGATAGACGATCCGTTTGATCTTTGATGGTCAGATATCATAAATTCGAATGCGATGCTTGAGCACAGAGATACTGTGGTGTCCAAAAAAGTGACAGGTTTATTTGCTTCGGGCATCAAACACGACCGACACCGAAGCACCCCGTATCGCCTGGCTGCATAGCGATCACTCGCTCACCGCTCCGGCTGCTACTGATGCAGATCAAAACCTTATCTGGCGCTGGCATAGCGATGCGTTTGGCGTAGGCAACGCGGAAAGTCTCAGCCCTGGAAGCAAGCCGCAACTGACCCTAAACCTTCGATTCCCGGGTCAATATCACGATGAGGACAGCGGCTTGTACTACAGCTACTTCGGGACTTACGATCCGAGCATAGGGCGGTACTCCGTTGCCAACTGATGAAGACGATGAGGCTGTATGCTAGCGACTCACGAGTAATGGAACCGCCAAGCCGGAACGCTTACACGCCTCTCCCCAGCAAAAGTCGAAGAATCCGAGTGCACGGCTTGGAAAGTAAATTGAAGTAGCCAATTATTACTATCGTGCGGACATGGTGTGGTAGTGGTGGTCAGCGGATTACCGATCGACAACGGCAGCATTTGCGACAACTACCGCCCCAACATAAACACCTCATACTCCAACTCATCCAACGCCCGACTCAACTGCATCAATCCCACCAACACACAGCACGCCAGCGACAGCGTGAACCCGTACCCAAAGAAGCTTGGGCCCAGGTACTGGCTGATTAGCGTGAACACCACGTTGAGCAGGACGAACAGCGCGGTCAGCTCAAGCACTACGGCGCGCTTGTCTAGGTAGAAGAACACGTTGAGTAGCGCCATGAACACGACCTGGATGCTCACACCGATCAGATCGATGTAAAACAGCGGCAGGTAGTAATGCGAAATACCCAGCCAATCGAGCAGTATCGGAGCGAACAGAAACAGCAGGACGATGGTGATGCCCTGTACCTTGCAGATCTCCTGCAGGCCCTGGCGGATCGAGAACGTCATCTCGTTTTTCAGCTGGCCGATGTGTTGCAGGGTCTCGCCGTCGCGGATGGCGCGGAACAGGCGTTCGTACCACTCGGCGAAATCGGTTTCGATGCGCACCAGGAATACAGCCATGCCGGGAATGATGGCGAGGTACGCGAGGAAGATCGGCAGGTCATAGAGCATCGATGCGCGTAGCGGACCGATCACCGCGTCCGAGGTGGCGGGGTTGAACCAGAACAGGATTTTGTCGATCCAGATCCCCAGGTTGTAACAGAGCCCGGTGAACAACAGGCTGACGAACACCTTGCCACGATCAAAGAAGTCGAAGGCGATGAGCCGGTCCGAGCCGTATTCGCGAAGGATGTCGAAGAGGAACAGGAACAGTAGCGAGGCATGGCCCAGCAGCAAGGCCAATAACAGACCGTCGAGTTGCCAGTAGCGAAGCAGCAACGCGCTGACGACCATCAATGTGTAGCCGCAGAACATGATGATCAGGATGCGGTTGTACTGTTTCATTCCCGACAGAAAGATGATGACGATCCACAGGTTGCACAGCACCACGAAGTTGGCGAGCACCAGCGCGCGGTAGGTGAAGCTCTGATCGAACAGCAGGATCAACACTGCCGCGCCAAGCAGGCCGGCGCCCACGGTGATGACAAGCAGCACCCCGAGCAGGTTCGGCAGGATCAGATCGAAGCGTTTTTCGAACAGACGATCCGACACGAATCGCGTGAAGAACAACTGCAGCCCGCCGGTGATAATCAGCGAGCTGGCCATCAGGTAGGTCACCGTGACCAGAAACTGCCTGACCAGAGTGTTCGGCAATACGATACCCAGACTGAGAAAGCCGATCAGCATGACGCTGATGATCGACAGTACCCAGGGTCCCGAGCTGATCAATCCGGCGTACACATAGGCGCGCAGGGTGGCCGAATAGGAGTCGTGAGTGAGGATTTTGCGTAGTTCGAAACCGATGCCTGCCATCAGCTGCCCTCCACAGCGGTGCGGTAGATGTCCTGATAGCGCTGCAACATGAGCTTCTCACCGTAGTAGCGATGTGCGCGGGCCAGCCCGCTCTGCTGCGCCTGAGTCCACGCCGCCTGGTTGCGCAGCAGCTTGAGCACGGCCTTGGCGGTGCCCTGGGGATCGGCAATCGCCACCACCTCCCCTGCTACGCCGAGTTGGCGGTCTGCATCGTCGGCGCCTTCGATCAGCTCGCGGCAGCAGCCGACATCGGTGCTCACCACCGGCGTACCGGCGCACCAGGCCTCCAGTATCACTAGCGGCTGCGCTTCGCTGATCGACGTCAGCACCATCACGCCCAGCTTGGGCAGGACCTCGTCTATGCGCTGGAAGCCGAGGAACCGCACGTTGCGCTCCAGGCCCAGGCTGGTCACCAGGCTGCGGCATTCGGCAGCATAGTCGGGATCCTCTTCGTCCGGCCCGACAACCCAACCTTCTACCTCGGGCAATACGCTGACGACGCCGCGCATGGCGCGGATGAAGGTCTTGACGTCCTTGATCGGCACGACCCGCCCGACCAGCCCGACCACCGGCGGTATGCCTTCTGGCCGGTTGGCGATCACTTCGGCCCAGCGGTCCAGCTGGATACCGTTCGGGATCACCCGGGTCCGTTCGGCATCGGCGCCATCCTTGATCTGCCTCTGGCGATTGCCTTCGTAGAGCGATACGACCGGGTCGCTGCAGCGGTAGACGAGCAGGCCGATCCGTTCGAAGAAACGGATCCACAACGTGCGGATGTAACCGGCTTCGGTATCCATGCTGCTGCTCAGCGCTTCGTCGGGGTTCTCCGGCACCCAGCCTGCCTGCGCCAGGTCGATCTTGCGCTCCTTGGTATAGATACCATGTTCGCTGAGAATCAGGCTGCAGCCCCAACGACGCTTGAGAATACAGGCCGCCAACCCGGCGTAGCCGGTGGAGATGGTGTGCAGCGCGCGCGCGCGCGGCATGCGTTGCACGGCTTCGGCCAGCATCAGCACCGGAGACTGAATGGTACGCAACGTCCAGAAGTAGTTGATGAACGAGGGATCGCTGCAATGGTCGCGGTAGCCACGGGCTAAGGTTTCCCAGCTAGGCCGGCTACGTAGCATGTCACTCAGCGAGACCCGCCCCTCGGCCAGCGCATCCAGCACTGCGTCCGCCATGGCCTGGTCAGGCTGCTGCGGGTGGTGGAGATAGCCGTAGAGCATTTGCAGATCCGCCTCTACGCCGGAGCGGGACCTGGCGTGCCGGTTCCTGGCCGGCCGCCAGGCAGCTTCGATGAAAACCTCTTCAAGATGCACCACGTTGGGCGGGATCTCGTAATTGCGCTTGGGATAGGCGCTCTGCTCGCCGCCGATGAACAATATCGAAAAGGTAAGCTCCGGCAATCCGAGGATCATCTGGTTGATCCAGGACGACACACCGCCGCGCACGTAGGGCCAGGTGCCTTCCAATAGCAGACAAATGTCTGCCGTGACCGGTTCTTGCGAGGAGGCGATTGCAATCATGTCCAGTACCTGGCGACATCGAAAAAGGGCGGCCGCAGGACCGCTTCGGTCGGCAGACTGGCGAGCAGACGTCTGACCTCGGCGTACCTGCCGGTGACGAAGGCCGCCTCCGCCAGAAACGGGATGACCTTGTCCGGGCTGACGCCTTCTATGCGCGCAATGTTGAATTGATGGCGGGCAGTCACGACCTCGCCGCGCTCAAGCGCAATGCGACCGGCGAGCAGTTCCAGTTCCGGATTGGGCTCAAGCTCCAGCGAATGCATAGCGTGTTCCCACGCTTGCGTGAGCACGTGTTCCAGAACGCTGCCCTGTGCCAGGCCCAGGTACGCCAGCTCCCAATACCAGCGTGCCAGGGCGGCGTGCTGGGCAGCGGAGCCTGTCCCTTCCGGGCCGATTTCTCCGAGAAGCCGCTCGATGCGCTGGTTGATGCGGCTCTCCTTCTGATCGAGCATCGAGTACGCCAGCAGCCGCACATCGTCCGCCGCGTCGCGCAATGCCAGCTTGAGGATCGGAATCGAGTCGTGATCGGGCATGCGCCGGGTCGCCATCAGCGCAGCCAGGCGCCGTTCAGGGTCGGAGGCCAGATGCAGCACGTCCTGCAGGCCGCCATCATGAAACATGGGCGGATGCTTGTGCTCCAGAGGACGAAACGGCAACTTCGGCACGCCTCTCGCCTGCCACATCTGCTCAGTGCGTCGACGTTGCGTATAGAGCGCCGGGAACACCGCAGCCACCACGCCCATGGCGCCCAGCACCGGTATGAAGAAAGCCAGGCTGAATAGAAATAGCGGCGCCCAGGGCAGCGGACGTCGATAGCGTGCCGGCAGCAAACGCCATACCGCCAGGGCAAGCAAGGCGCTCGCAATAGCGTGCGGAAGCACCGCTACCAGCAGGCCTTCCAGCAAACCGGGGTTCGACGCGAGACCAGCCCAGCTACTGGCCTCGAACGCCAGCGCTCCGCTAAACAGCCACTTGGCTAGCATTCAGGCCACACTCGTTATAGAGGAAATTGCGCAATCCCTGACGTTCGCCAGAAGGGTCGAGCTCGTAATGCAGCGTACGCACCTGGAAGTCCTCCAACCGACTGCCCTGGCCGAATCGCTCGCCTAGCAGGTGCTGCAGGCGGTTGATATATCCGCCCACGCCTTCCGCCGAAGTCAGTGGCATGAGTACCAGCATGCAGGCATGGCCCTGCCGGTTCACCAGGCGCAGCTGAAGGTCCAGCCCTCGCTGGCTGTCGACCAGTATCCTGACCAGTTCTTCATTGGGCGTACTCAACTCCGCCGCGAAGAGCGTTCCGGCCAGTTGATGCTGCTCGGCGTCGATCAGCGAGCGCTTCAGCTGCTGCGAGAAGAACTGTGCGTCCGCGTCGTCGAGACGCAGTGACGCCGGATCGCTGTTGAGCAGGTCGGCAACGTGACCGGCCAGCAGAGCAAGCAGGCTCAAGGTGCGATCATTAAAGGCAAAGAATGGCATTTGTCTGATCGCCAGTATCGCCATCAGGCGGCCTTCGGCATCGATCAGCGGGACACATGCCTGCAGTGAGGTGAAGCCCTTCCACTCTCCGCCTTCGATGAACATTTCCCGGACACTGACCAGCTTGCGCTCGGAGATGCACAGCTGCACCAGCTGATCATCCGGATCGAGCAGCGCCATTTCCCCAGCCGTCGCCAGAGCGCGGGTCTCGACCCGGTGGTTATCCAGCACCCGGTATAAACCGGCGACGCGCAGCGACCCGTATTGACCCAGCAATCCGATCACCGCTTCGGCCATGTTCTCGAGTATTTCACCCCGGCGTTCCAGACCGCGCAGCTGCCCGCGCAGCAACAGCAACGAGCTACGCAGGCTTTGGTCGCCACCGGCTACCCGTTGCTCCAACCGGTCATGGGAGAGCCGCAGGATCTGATGCGCCCGGGTGAACTCATCGAGCCGGTACTGCCGATACTCGTTGGCTCTCTGCAGCTTTTGCAGCCGCCGCTCCCAGCGATCGCGAAATTCGCCGGCGAGCATGGCAACCAACAGCGTGCCGACGATGTACGCTGAGGGCAGCACGGCGTACACCGCGCCACCCTGCCGATGCAGCATTACCACCGATCCCACCAGGATCAGCGCACTGGCCAGCGCCTTGACGAAGCCGTAACGCAGCCCGATCAGCAACGGCGCCAGCAGCGACCAGGGGAATCCATGTACCTGCAGCGGGTCGTGTGGCGACAGCCACCAGGCGAGCCCGATGGTCAGGCCGGTAATCAACAACGCTTCCAGCCAGGCGCCTACGCCGCTTGCACTGGGCGCGAGACTGAAATCCTTGTGCGGCGAGTCGATGGTCATTACTGCAGCTGCAAATCGTCGACGAGTTTATCGATCACCTTTTGCGCCGAGCCGGCCAGGCTCTCGCGTGACCAGCCTGCCCGCGCACCGCTATTGCTCCAGAGTACGCGCCCGGTGGACGGCTCCAGGACGCGCAGGCTCACACCCACAGCCGGCTCGCCATCCAGACCGTTCTTGTACTGCCACTCTTCCACGCTGCCGCTGATGACGTAGTCGAGGCGCTGTCGACGAGCCCAGTCCAGCGCCGCGGCCAGACGCTCGCGATCATCGATGAGCACCAGATCGCCCTGGCGCGTCGGCGGATACACACGTGGCTTGAGTCCCTTGCGAGTCAGTGAGCTGAGCAGGATCTGCTCGCTGCGCTCGCCGGCAAGCGGCGTCTGCGAGTAGTTAACCATCGGCACCAGCCCCCACTGTGCGTCCCGAGGGAGTGCCTCGCCGCGCTCGCCGGTGAAATTCGCGCAGCCGCCGATCAGCACCGCTGCGCCTGCCAACGCCAGATAACGAAACCATTGCATGTGTGTCTCTCCTGTTGAATGCCACGCTCAGCGTCCGAATCGGAGGCTGTAAGTTAATCCCAGGGTACCGCCCGGCTCACCACCGCTACCCCGAGGAGCTGACTGATAACCGCCGGTAATGGCGAGTTCGTCATCGCCCAGCAGCGCAAAGCCGACGCCCGCGTTGATTGCGTATACGAAGCTGCTGTCGGTGAATTGCCAGCCTGCGAGCAGGTCGAGCGACCAGCTGTACTGCGCGCGGATTCGATTCAGCGCCCCGGGGATGCCCCGCTGCAGCGATGTGCCGGCGTATACCCGGCCGAACTCGTCATCAAGGAAGGTTTGGGCTGTTACCGCACCCAGCCGCAGCGCGCCGCCATCGGCGACGATCAGCCCATCGAGCGGCTCGCTTTGCAGTCGCGCGCGTTGGTAGTCGATACCGGAGCGCAGGGTCCAGGTGGGTCCGGAGAATCGCTGCACCTGGGTCCATTCGGTAGAAAATGCCTCGGATGTACCCAGCGTCTGGTCGTCTATCGTGCGGTAGCGATTGTGCCGAAGCGCCCACCCCAGCTGGTCGCGTGCGGAGAAACGATGCTGCCCGGACAGGGTTGCGCTGCTCTGTTTGCCGAAAGCCCGCATCAGCCCGCTCTCGGCACTGGCCCGGTCCCAGTCGAGCGCCAGTTGCACTTGGTCGCGGCTGCCCAGGGTCCAGCTGCGGCTGACGCCCAGGCCGAGCCGGTCGTGGTCTTCGCGCCAGCTCGCATCCAGCGTAAGGTCCGCTGCGCCATCTGGAAGCACTCGCTCGAGCGTGAGCACAGCGCTTTGCTCTTCGCCTGGCCTGTCTGATTCGAGCAAGCCGCTGTCATACCTAACCTGTTGCAAATCGAGCGAGGCATACCAGTCGTCAGTCAGGTGCCGGGCAACGCTCAGCTGCGGTCCGGCGCGATCGAAGCCGCCAAAGTCCTGCCGCGCCCAGCCCACCCTGACGCCTTGAGGATGCCGTTCATGCAGCGCCACCGCCTGCCCGCGCAACTGCGCTACCACCACGGGAGCCTGGCGTGAGCCCAGACTGCCCAGGGCGGCGCCAAGGGCGTCTGCGCTGCGACCGAGCCGATCAAGCGCCGCGACGCGCTGGGCAGGATCAAGCTCGCTGGTAGCCAGCAGTCGTTCCAGAGTCGCCCGGCTATCCTGGCGCAACGCCTGCTGGAACTGCTCATAGCGATCGATGCGCAAGCCGTTGCGCCTGGCCCAGGCCAGCCACTCGTCTTTCTGCGCCTCCTGGTTGGTCGCGTCAAAGTGGACCAGTAGCCGATCGAACCAGACCTGCAACATCGCTGGCGAGCCATCGCGCCAGCGCATCGCCTGCTGCTGCGCTTGCAGAGATGAGGTGCTGGCGGCCAGCAGGCGCAGCCAGACCGCGTACTGCTGGGGCGAGTCGCCCGGTGGTTGCTCCTGCATACGCTGCATCAGCACCCCGCGCAGACGATAGGCCTGATCACTGCGGCCCGCCGCGTCCAGCGCATCGGCATAGGCTGCCTGGGCTACCCAGTCGTCCTTGTTGGCGCGCAAGTACAACCCGAACCAGCCCAGCGCCTGCTCGTTGCGCTGCAGCATCTGATTGGCCGTGGCGAAGGGCAACCATAGCGCACCGACATGTCTGGCGGCCTGATGCCAGCGAGCCAGCAGCATGGGCATATCGGCCACCCGTTGCTGGTCGATGAGATGCCAGAGCAGACGCTCGTGGAACAGATACTGGTCGGGAAACCGCTCCAGGCCGATGCGGTAAAGACGCTCCGCATCGCTGAAGCGACGCTCGCGCTCGGCAAGCGTCGCGCGAGCAAGCAGAATGCGCGAAATCTCTGCCACATTGGGGTCGGCCTCACCTTCAACCACAAGGGTGCGATAAAGCTCAACGTCGCCCAGCTCGTCAGCCAGCTCCAGCGCACCGACCAGATGCGCTGCATCCTTCCAGCGGCGCCAGCTTGCCACGAGCATGGCCAGCGTTTTCTGCGGCTGATCGTCACGATAGCTCGACATCAACTCGTTTTCTTCGCTGCGCAGCAGAGGTGTTCCGCTGGCAGCAAGCGCTTCGTAAGCGTGTTGCAGGTCTGCAGGACGCTCGAGCACCCAGGCCAGCGCCGCGCGTGTACGCCAGTAATCCGCAAGGGTAATGCCGCTGGAATCGACCTGCAGAATGCTCCAGGCCTTCTCCGGCTGATGCAGACGCCAGGCAGTGTTTGCCCAGTCGACCCGCTCCTCGGGCGTAAGCTCGAAACGCAGCGACATGCGGCCGAGCACGTCGGCCTTGGCCTGTATCTGACGTGTGTTCTCGAGATTCTGGATCAGTCGCGACCATGCCAGGCGGTGAGTCGGGTGACGCTTCACATAACTGCGCAACCAGTCTTCCGCCAGGCGGGGCGTACCGCGCTGTTCGTGGGCATAGACCAAGGCGTCCAGATCAGCGTCGCTCAGACGTCTGGTCTCGCCGATGGTCTGCAGCCAACCGATGCCGCGGTCATAGTCAAACAGCTGGAAAGCCAGACGCCAGGCGTGCGACCGCGCCGCGGAGCCCGGCCGCAGCTCCAGGTACTTCTGCCAGTAATCCAGCGCAGCGGAACCGTACCCGTTCCACTCGGCGAGCCGCGCCATCTGTCGGTGCAGAGCCGCATCTCGCGGCCGCATCAGCGCCAACTTCTCCCCAGCCTGCCAGGCGCCACGAATGTTTGCAGAAGCAAGATGCAGACGCAGCTCGGCATCGAGTGCAGTTTCGCTGTCGGGTAACGCTGCGCGCCAGTATTCAACCATCCGGGCAGCCAGATCCAGACGCTGGCTTCCCATGGCCACGTTCACGCCCTGCTCCATCCAGGCCGACAGCGCCTCGTTGATCGGCAGCCGTTCCATCTCCGTCACTAGCAGTTTTGATGCCTCGGCATGTTCGCCCACGGCGACGAGCCCGTCATACGCTCGCCTGACCAGAGCCGGGCGCTGTTCGACGTCACCCGGTAGCTGGAGCATTTCCAGATACACCTGGGCCGCCTGAGCCGGGCGGTTACCCGCCAGATACCAGGTCGCAGACTGTTCCAGCAGAGCAGCACGCTGCCCGGATTGACGGCCGGCCAGGCGCCGGTACAGGTCGGCCGCGACCAATGGCAGGCCGAGCTTTAACGCATCATCAGCCAGACGCTGCTGTCGGGAAATCGAAAGCGCACTGCCATCGTAAGCCTGCAGGCGTGCCCTTGCCTCGTTTAGCCGTGTCGCATCGGTACCGCTGAGCGCCTCGGCGATCGCGATGTGCAGCTCGAGGTAACCGGCAGCTTCCCGGTCCGGATGTGGCCACGCCTGAAGATGCCGGCGGGCTCGCTCGAACCCGCCGAGGTAGGTCAGTAACTCGATCAGCTCGACGCGCCGGGCGTCGTCTTCCGGTCGTGCAGCCAAAAGCAGCTCAGCGTAGTTCGCCGATACGGCATCGGGTTCGCGCCCAGCGGGCAGGAGCATGTCTTCGCCGGTATAAGTCAGCACAAGCACACCGCCGATGGCTGCGGCGATAGCCACCAGCGTCCAGGGTTGAACCAGCCTGATCGGCCTATCGGCAGGTGAGTTGTGCATCGTTCACCCGATCCATCGGCATGTCGAACTCCCAAACCCCCGCGGCGCGTTGGCCTACGTAGGTTCTCCCCGCGTGAAGCACCTCGCAGCGCCCTTCTGCTCTCACCGCAAAGCGCAACGGAAATTCGCCCGAAAAGGAAAACCGGACTCGCTGCGGGCTTTCGTATTGCCAGGCGCGCAGCGGCAGATTGGCGTACTCCAGCGCCGGCCGTGGGTCACGTTCCGGGCGCAAGGCCAGCGTGACGACCGGCTTGCTCAGGTGCACATAGCGTCCCTGCGGCAAGTCGCGAACGCCCGCCACGCCATCGGACTGCAACAGATCCGGCCAACCCGACTGCGCATCCAGCCGCACGGTACGCAGACCGTCGAGCGCCCTGAGCTGCCAGGTACCGTCGATCCGCCGCGCCAGGCTAGCCGAATGCAGGCCGTGGACACGTTGGACGTAATCGCTCATCCACAGCGAGAATGGCTGCTGCGCCAGCATGCTCTGGTAGATGTCGCGCATCACGCTGATGGAAGCCTGCTTGGTCGCCGAATAGAAGTGGTAATACAGATGCATGCCCCGGAGCCGGCGCGGCGCGTCGGTCAGCTCGAAGGTTTCCAGGACATCCCTGAAGCCATAAAACGGGCCGCGCCACAGGTTCGTATAGACGTTTTCGTTGATGATCGGCGCGTACACCTGCAGCCCACCAGGGGTCGGGCGCAGCAAGGGGTACAGGCCGGTCAGCGAAGGATCGGCATGAGTCAGGATGGTCGCTGCGCCATTGACGTTGCTCAGGCCGGCCTCGTAGGCAAGACGTATGGTTTGCGCATCCGGTAATGCATCCCCTGACCAGAAGACCATTTTCACCGGCTTGTCCGGTGTGGTCAGCCGCTGGTTGATGTAGTCCCGCGAGCCGATGATCTCTCGTCTGATGTCCATCGTTTCGTAGCCGGGAATGCCCATATTCAAACCGTACTCGGCATTGAAGCCTTCGCGCTGCGCTGCGCGCTCGGGCTGCCAGAAGAACGGGTGGCTGAAGCTGTGCGTGGCGACCTCCACGCGCGGATGCGCGAAGATGCGCCGCGCGATCGGCTCAAGCTCAGGTGCCAGGTACGGATATTTGCCTTTCGGGCCGATTTCGCCTTCCACTACCGAAGCGGAGGTCAGCAGGGGATAGGGTTTGATGAACTGTTCGAGCGCCAGTTGACCAGCGTAAGGGGTGCCCGGCGCCTCGGCACGGGAGACGAAGCCGTCGCCGTCGATATGAACGGTGGCGATCCGCAGCCCGTTTTCGGTCGTCACATCCGCGCGTGGCATGGCGGGCAAACGCAGAGCGCGTTGCAAGAACGCGAATGGATCGAGAATCCAGCGCTGCTGCTCCGCGCCTTCCTCCAGCACGTAGGGAGCCAGGGCAATACCGCCCCAATCGCCGATCGCCACCGGATCGAACTGCCGTCCGTCAGGACCCGCCACAGTCAATCCCGCTTTCGGCCCGCCGGGAAGCAGCGAGACGCCACTCATCCCCCGAGCTCGCGCGACAACCGGTGCTTCAAAAGAACCGAGCAGAGCCGAATCATGCTCGACGATGGCCAGTCCGGAACGGGGCGGTTCGCTGGTTCGCCGCAATCCGAGCCGACGCAACAGAGCGGGATCGTTGATCGGTAAACCGCCCATGAAGGCGATAGGCAACTGCTCGCCGAGACGCGCACGGAGCCACTCATTGAACGAAAACGGGTTGTCCGGCGGCCCGCTGGTCATCCATATCACTACGCCTGCGTACAACCCCACCGGCTGAGTGGGTAACGGGGTGCCGTCGACAGGCAGATAATCCATCCGGTACCCAAGATGTTCCAGCAATCCGCCGAGCAGCATATGACCGGCGTTGCGTGACACCGCCCCTTCACGCGGGTCATACAACACGGCGATGCGACGCGGGTGTACCTCGATGGCGCCAACGCCGAGCGAATCGAGTTGCGGCGTGGTGACATAAGGTACGTAGCCTTGTGCGGTCAGCTCCGCTGCCAGCTGCCGAGCCTGATCGCGCCGCTCGTTCGGCAGATATTCGATGGCGACCACGGGGATACCGCGATCCCGGATCGGGTCGAGCTTGCCTTCCAGCCAGGTGCGATCCTGCTGTGGCACGTTGCGATACTGATTCGCTGCGGCGTCCCAGCCGGCGCGCAGGGATTCCGCGGCAACGGCAGCGACCTGCCCTTCCAGTTCCGGCAGCACTTCGAAACCGCGATTGAAGAACAGCTTCAGCTCCGGCTCGGCCTGACGCATATCCTTCAACAGCTGCGCCAGCGCGTCTCGCTGCAGCTGATGCTGCTGTTGCGGCAACAGCGTAAAGCTGTCCAGCGTATCGAGAAACAGGCCGGCATAGCCCTGCTGACGCAGAGCGCGCGCTTTCTGCAGAAGATGCTCACGCCATACCGGCGACGACAGGTCCATGACCCGACTATTCCAGCCGTGATTGATTACATCCGTAGCGGCGGAACGCGCCACGTCAGGAAACCGTTCGGCCTCGGTCGCGTCGAGTTCACCGATGGAAAGATAAGCAAATGGAGCGGCGCCCTGCGCCGAAAGGAAGCTTACGTCATCATCAGAGAGATGCGCAGGCTCTACGACTACCCAGTCAAATTGGGCAAGCTCCGACAGGGGCGGTTCGGCAGCGTACCAGAACGCAACACTTGGAAGATTCGCAGCCTGGGTTGCCAGCGCCGAGGACAGCAACACCAGTGCTGCCCCAATGCGACGCCAGGCCCTTCCCCTTGGCCTACAACCGATCCTCGACCCCATCTACATCCCCGCGATTCGAGCCGCACTTTTTCTGGACGCGCCCAGCGGCTCGAATGGCCAGCAGAAAAATGGCCGGACAGGCGCGATGTCCCGGTCATGAACCGCCATATGACTAATCGGCAGTGTTAGTTGATGCCAGTATGGCATTACATCCCGCTACGTCAATAACCCGCCGACAACTTGTCTGTCCGCCAGCCGAACGACGATTATCCGGCACCGACTTCTGCTTAGTGTGCCTCGCCCTGAAGATGCTCCAGCAGTGCCTGGTGAAACTGCTCAGGTGCCTCAACCTGAGGTGAATGGCCGAGTTCCGGAAATTCGATCAACTCGGCGTCGGGGATCGCCGCGGCAGCCTCGCGTCCCAGCACAGGATAGTTGCCAAGAGTTTTGGCCACCTCTTCTGGAGCCCGGTTAGCGCCTGGCGCCGTCCGATCCTTGCCACCGATCAGCAACGCAGCAGGCACGGTGATATTGGGAAACTCCTGGATCACCGGCTGGGTGAACAGCATTTCAGCGGTCTGCGCCTGGTTCCAGGCGACGATTTCGCGCCCCGGCCCCTTGTACATCCCAGCCAGCATCTCCACCCACCGGTCGTATTCCGGCTTCCACTGGCCGTTGTAATAGAACTTGGTCTGATAGCCCTTTATCCGCTCGTAATCGGTTTTCAGCTCGCCCTCGTACAATTCCTCGATGGTAGCGTACGGAACGCCCTTGGCCAGCCAGTCCTCCAGACCGATCGGGTTCACCATCACCAGTTGCTCGGTCAGTTCCGGATGATCCAGAGCGAAGCGCGCCGCGAGCATGCCGCCAATGGAATGACCGATGATGATCGCCTCATCGATGTCTTCGTGTTCGAGCAGCTGCGCAGTATTGGCAGCGAGCTGGCCGAAGCTGAACTGATACCCCTGCGGCTTGCTCGATTTGCAAAATCCGATCTGATCCGGCGCGATCACCCTAAAGCCTGCCTCGCTCAATACCTTGATGGTCTGCTCCCAGGTCGCGCCGCAGAAGTTCTTGCCGTGCAGCAGTACGGCAGTGCGGCCATTCGCCTCGCCGCTTGGCGCGACATCCATGTAAGCCATCGAGAGATCCTGCCGCTGCGAGTTGAAGTCGAACCGCTCGACGGCATACGGATAGTCGAACCCTTCCAGCTGCGGCCCATAGGTGGGGCGTGAATCGGCCTGGGCCATGGTCGCGCATAGCAACGCTGCACTGATGACTGCGGTACGAATGGACATGAACGCGAAAACTCCTGTGCTGTAGTGAACAACTCGGCAAAAACAACAAGGAGTATAGATACCAGGCGCAACATTGCTGGCGAATTGGATCTTCTGAACGGAACCTGTGGAAGCGGGGATTACCGTGAAGGGGTTAGCGGATTCTGCTTCGCGCCCAGGTGCGCTCCCACATTGAAAGCAGGCGGGATTTGTGGGAGCGGGCATGACCGCGAAGGGTTCGGGCACTTCTGTGGGAGATTCTATGGTTCATGGGAACCCCTGT
>CAYZFU010000054.1:0-16490 GCA_964477725.1 uncultured Halopseudomonas sp. | reverse complement strand
GGTTGGCGGCCTTCTGGATGGTCTTGATGGCTTCGACCGGAGCCGGGTAGTTCGGGCCAGCCTGGCCAGCGACGAAGCCCTTGGCGGTCTCAAAGGCCATCATCTGCTCGATGGTGTTGAGCTTGACCTTCTCCAGCTTGGGCTGACGCTTGGCCTTGTAATCCAGCTCGCCGGACGCGGCGCGCTTGGCCAGATCGATGGCGCCTTCCTTCAATTTGTCCGGAGCAACCACGGCATCAACAGCTCGCATGCTCAGCGCCTTGTCTGCACGCTGTTCGGCGCCGGAGCAGATCCACTCGATGGCGTTGTCGATGCCCATGATACGCGGCGCGCGCACGGTGCCGCCGAAGCCCGGATAGATACCCAGCTTGACTTCAGGCAGGCCGATCTTGGCTGTTTGCGACATGATGCGGAAATCACAGGCCAGGCACATTTCCAGACCACCGCCCAGTGCCATGCCGTTGATGGCAGCGACCGTCGGAACATTGAGGTCTTCGAAAGCGTTGAAAGTCTTGTTGGCTTCCAGGTTACCAGCAACCAGGTCTTCCTCTGGAAGCTGGAACGTGTTGACGAACTCGGTGATGTCGGCGCCGACGATGAACACGTCCTTGCCGCTGGTCACGATCACGCCGCGAACACTGGCGTCGTTCCGGATCGCTTCAACCGCCGCTTGCAGTTCGGCCAGAGTGGCTCGGTTGAATTTATTGACTGACTCGCCCTGCAGGTCGAACTTGAGCTCGACGATGCCGTCTTCCAGGGCTTGAACCGTGATGGCTTTACCTTCGTAAATCATCAACTGATCTCCACGCTATAAAAGCACATGAGAAACACCGGTTGGCGGACCGACCATCACAAGGTCTGCCCTTCCCAACCGGTGTCATGAACGTCCCGATGCGATGAACCCGTTAGCGAGCAAAAATTCATACGCTTGTTTGATTCGGGTCGGCACACCTTCGAGGAAAATACGCGCCTTGTCAATCAGCGGCTAGCATTCGCTTCCGCTCCGAGCCGACTACTGACCCGGCCACCACCTTTAACTTCAGCAACTTACAGTGCATTTATGCAGCTTATTCGAGACGAAGGCACATGATCGTCCCTATGAGACAGGCGGCCGCCTGAGAGGTTGCAATGCTGTGTTCAGGCGCTCGAGCGAAGCGAGATCGTCCGGTTCCTGCCAATGCACCACGAGGCTAAAACCGTGCCTGTCCAGCCCGACAACGCTTTCCGGGAGCGTCACCAACACCGCCAGCAGGCGCGCCTGTACCGACTCGCCCCCGGACATCTGCCAGACGCCGTTCACACGTCTTGCACTGAATTCCTGTTCAAGCGGGCAGCGCGGAAGCGCAAGCCGATAGCCTATGCACCCTTGCAACCTGGAGTCGTGTTGCGACGCCTGCCTATCGACCGTAAACCCGAGTTCCCGCGCCCGGTCCCGCAAGCGGTGCAGCTGCAGTTGCCGCCCCCGCGGCATCATCTTGTGCAATGTGGACAAAAGGATAGCGATCACCAGACCGACAATCAGCCAGGTCATATATTTACACCCGTACGATTGGCCCGAGAAGAAAGCCTGTGGAAAGTATCGACTGGCAGGTAAACGCTGTTAGTATCGGCTGAAAAGCCAGGAGGAACCTGCATGCTTTATTCTCATCTGCTAGCGGCGGTAGATCTGATCGACGAATGCCGCGATGTTGCCGATCACGCTGTGTCGCTGGCCAAGGCATTGGATGCGAAGCTTACCCTGCTACATGTAGTGGAGCCTCTGGCGATGGCCTACGGCGGCGATGTACCAATGGACCTGTCGATGCTTCAACAGCAGCAGTTCGATCAGGCTCGAGAACGCATGCAAGCCTTCGCTGGCGACTATGGCTTGCCTGAAGACCAGCTGCAGATCGCTTTCGGCCATCCGCGTCAGGAAATCCACCGAGTCAGCACAGAGCAGGGCTGCGACCTGATCGTTGTTGGCAGCCATGGCCGGCACGGCCTGGCGCTATTGCTCGGATCGACAGCCAACGATGTGTTGCACGGCGCACCCTGCGACGTTATCGCGGTCAGGCTCGGCAAGAACAAAGCCTGACCGAAACCTCATCCCTGCAAGTCTTCGAGCTCGGCCCAGCGCTCCAGCGCCTGGTCGAGTTCGGCCTGCTTGTCTTCCATCGCAGCAATGACCGGCGCGGTCTGCTCATGGCTCTGCTGATAGAAGTCCGGCGCGTTGACCTGCTCCTGAAGAACCTCCAGTTCCTTTTCCAGCCGCTCGAGTACCGTCGGCATGGCTTCCAGTTCACGCTGCAGCTTATAGCTAAGCTTGGCCTTGGGCGCTGCCGGTTGTGCGCTCGGGGCGGCCGCAGGCGTCGGTGCCGGCTGGACCGGCTCTTCTGAAACCACTGCGTCCTGCCCCCAGTCGGCCAGCGACTCGATCCGGCCGCCCTGGCGTAGCCAGTCGGCATAGCCGCCGACGTACTCGCGAACATTCCCGTGTCCCTCGAATACCAGGCTGCTGGTGACCACATTGTCGAGAAATGCCCGGTCGTGGCTCACCAGCAGCACCGTACCGTCAAACCCCGCGAGCACCTCTTCCAGCAGCTCGAGCGTTTCCACATCGAGATCGTTGGTCGGCTCGTCGAGCACCAGCACGTTGGCCGGCTTGCTGAACAGGCGCGCCAGCAGCAGACGCGCCCGCTCGCCGCCAGACAGCGCCTTTACAGGGGTCCGAGATCGCTCCGGCGAGAACAGGAAGTCGCCCAGATAGCTAATGATGTGTCGGCGTTCACCGTTGATCTCGATGAAATCCCGGCCTTCGGAAATGTTATCGATGACCGACTTCTCAGGCTCGAGCTGGCCACGCAGCTGATCGAAATAGGCCACCTCGAGCTTGCTGCCGTGCTTGATCCTGCCGGATGTCGGCTCGAGCTGGCCGAGCAGCAGCTTGAGCAGGGTGCTTTTGCCGGAGCCGTTATTGCCGATCAGACCGATTCGATCGCCTCGCAGAATGAAGGTAGTCAGGTCGCGCACCAACGGAGCGCGGCCCGGCCAGGCGAAGAATACGTTCTCGACTTCTATGACTCGCTTGCCGGAAGCATCGGCCGTCTCCAACTGGAAGCTCGCCTTTCCCTGCCGCTCGACACGCTGGGAGCGCTCCTCGCGCATCGCCTTGAGCGCCCGCACGCGTCCTTCGTTGCGGGTACGACGGGCCTTGATACCCTGCCGGATCCACACTTCTTCCTGGGCCAAACGCTTGTCGAACAGCGCGTTTGCAGTCGCTTCCGCGGCCAGCGCCTGCTCCTTGTGCACCAGGAAACTTGTATAGTCGCCCGGCCAGTCAATGAGCGCGCCCCGGTCGAGCTCGAGGATGCGTGTCGCCAGTGCCTGCAGAAACTGGCGATCATGGGTGATGAACAGCACAGCACCACGAAAATCCAGCAGAACTTCTTCCAGCCAGGCGATGGTATGAATGTCGAGATGGTTGGTCGGCTCGTCGAGCAGCAGCACGTCGGGCTCCGACACCAATGCCTGCGCCAGCAGAACCCGGCGGCGCCAACCGCCGGAAAGCTCTGCCATGGTCTTTTCCGCAGGCAGTCCGAGTCGGGTGAGTGTGGTCTCGACAAGCTGATTCAACCGCCAGCCGTCCTTCGCCTCGAGCCGCTCCTGCACTTTTTCCAGACGCGCCAGCTCGGCCTCGCCCATCTCGCCGTGGACCAGATGGTGATATTCCGCGAGCAGCTCGCCGACCCCGGCCAGGCCGGCCGCCACGATGTCGTAGACCTGTGAGTCGTCTGCCTGGGGCAGCTCCTGCGGCAACTGGCCGACTTTCAAGCCGGGGGCGAACCATATCTCGCCGTCATCCGGCGCCTGCTGCCCGTCGATGAGCTTGAGCAAGCTGGACTTGCCAGCGCCGTTGCGACCGATCAGACACACGCGCTCGCCCCGATCGAGCTGGAACGAGACCTTGCTCAGCAGGGGATTGAGCCCGTAGGCCAGCGAGACGTCGGTAAACGAGAGAAGCGCCATAACACACCTTTGAAAAATACAGGCCGGCATTCTAGCCTTACCTGTCGTCAGCTGCATGATTAATGCGATACCGGCCCACTATTCGGCCACCAGTCAAAACGGCTAAGCTGTACTCAACGCTACACAACCACGTTGCTCCACCGCCCGCCCGGGCAGGATTCATGATGCGCCGCTACACCACTCTCGTTTTGAAACTGATCGCCGCGCCAGTTGCCGGCCTGTTATTGTCTCAATCAGCCATCGCCGACCGTCTGCAGGACCAGCGTCGTGCTTACGACCAGGCGATGTCGGCGCTGAATTCCGATCAATTGAGTCGATATCATCAGCTCAAGCCCGGTCTCGCTGACTACCCGCTGTACCCTTACCTGCTCCTGGCTGAACTCAATCGTCAGGCGCAACCCGAACATCGGCAAGTCGAAGCCTTTCTGCTCGAACATGGCGACGTCCCAGCCGCCCAGCTATTGAGGAACAAATGGCTGCGCCGACTCGCACGCGACGGCGAGTGGGCTCTCTTCCACCAGCACTATGACGAAAGCAGCCGGGATGCTGGCCTGGACTGTCAGGTAGCATTGCAAAGCTGGCGTGAAGGCAACGCTGAAGAAGCCATGCGGCGTGCCACCGAACTCTGGACCGTCGGACGCTCCCAGCCGAAGGATTGCGATCCGCTGTTCGAGCGCTGGCGTCAGGCGGGCGGCCTGAGCGAAACGGTAGCCTGGCAGCGTATCCGCCTCGCCCTGCTCTATCGTCAGGACGCCCTGGCGCGCTACCTGACCCGTTATGTACCAAGCCACAAGGCGCTGGCCGAACGGTTCGTCGAAACCGCAACCCGGCCAACGCTGCTGACAAACCACGAGCGCTACCGCCCAGGCGCGAACCAGCCCGCGGAAAAGCTCACCGATGTGGTGACCGTTGCCCTGCGCCGACTGGGCCGCGACGATCCGGCCGCCGCCTTCGCGCTGTGGCCGCTGTACCGCGACCTGCCCTTCGCTGAAAGCGATCGCTTGGCGATCACCCGCGATATCGGGGTGCGCATGGCAAAGCGACACGACCCGGCTGCGCTGGCTTTCATGGCAGACAACGATCCGACGATGCGGGATGACCAGGTCAGCGAATGGCGCATTCGCCTGGCGCTGCGTACCGGCCAGTTCGCCATGGCACGGGACCTGTCGCAAAGCTTGCCAGACACGCTGAATCAGCAGAGTCGCTGGCGTTACTGGACGCTGCGAAGCGCCCAGCTGTCCTCTTCGTCGCAGGGGGCAGTGAAAGACGGATACGCGCAGCTGGCCAACGAACGTGATTTTTACGGCTTTCTTGCCGCCGAACAAAGTGGCCGACCCTATGCGCTCAATCACCAGCCGGCAAAGGTGGCGCCTGAAGTGCAAGCCAAGGTCAGCCAGAGCGGAAACATCCGACGGGCTCGAGAGTTTTTTGCCCGAGGCCAGGTAGTCGATGCGCGCCGCGAGTGGTATCACGCCAGCCGTTTCTTCGACCGGGACGAATTGGTCGCCCAGGCGACCATGGCCCGCGATATGGAGTGGTACTTCCCGGCCATACGCAGCGTCAGCCAGGCGCAGCACTGGGACGACCTGGACATCCGCTTCCCGCTCGCCTACCAGCAACCCATCATGCAACAGGCCGCCGCACGCCAGTTGAAGTCGCCGTGGGTCTACGCTATCACCCGCCAGGAGAGTGCTTTCATGGCCGACGCGCGCTCCCACGCCGGGGCGATGGGGTTGATGCAGCTGATGCCTGGGACTGCCAGAGAGACTGCCAAACGTTACGGCATTCCGTTATCCAACCCCAACGATGTGTTGTTACCCGAGCGCAACATCGCGCTGGGTGCTGCCTATCTTTCTCAGCTGAACAACCAGTTCCAGGGCAACCGCGTATTGGCTTCGGCGGCTTACAACGCCGGCCCGGGACGCGTAAGACAATGGACACGGGATGTGGAGGATCTGCCGTCCGACGTATGGGTCGAGGCGATTCCCTTCGACGAAACGCGGCAATACGTGCAGAGCGTGTTGAGCTACGCAGTGATCTACGGAGAAAAGCTGGGGATCAACCAGCCGGTGATGGAAAATCACGAGCGATACCTCCGCGCGCGGTGATCGCGCGGAGGCAGCAGCAACGACCGAGGCTAGGCGGCCTCAAGCGGAAGGTCAGCTATCCAGACGCTTGAGCCGCTCGCGAACAACCTCGACCAGTTGATCAGGCTGGAATTTGGAGAGGAATCCGTCGCAACCGACCTTTTCCACCATCGCCTTGTTGAAGTTACCTGACAGAGACGTATGCAGAACAACGTAAAGGTCCTGCAGGCGCGGATCCTTGCGAATCTCCGCAGTCAGTCTGTAACCGTCCATTTCTGGCATCTCGGCATCCGTGATCACCATGAGCAGGCGGTCCGAGAGACGCTCGTCGGCATCAGCCCAGGCCTTCAACTGGTTCAGAGCGCGCAACCCATCGGTGGCGACATGCATCGTCAGGTTCAGCTGGGACAGCGTTTCGCGCAACTGGTTGATACCGGTTGGCGAATCATCAACCAACAGCACCTCCCTACCCCGCGCCTTGTCCAGCAGGGCATCGTCGAGCAGATCGGCACTGACGCGCGTGTTGAACGGAACGATCTCCGCCAATACCTTCTCCACGTCGATGATCTCGACCAGGCGCTGGTCTTCCAGGCGGGTGATGGCGGTCAGGTAATGTGAGCGGCCTGCGCCACGCGGCGGTGGCTGCACGGTATCCCAGTTAAGGTTCATGATCCGATCGACACTGCCGACCAGAAATGCCTGTACCGACCGGTTGTATTCGGTCACGATGACTGTGCTTTGCGGTGTCACTGGCAGTGGGCGCAACCCGATGGCGGCTGACAGGTCGATGACCGGAATGGTCTGCCCGCGCAGATGCGTAACCCCTACGACATGCGGATGCCGTTGCGGCATCTGTGTCAGCGCAGGCATCTGCAAGACCTCACGGATCTTGAATACATTCAGCGCAAACAGCTGCTGATGTGCCGACAGCTTGAACAGCAATATTTCCAGCCGGTTTTCACCGACCAGCCGGGTACGCTGATTGACAGAATCCAGAACTCCAGCCATGACAACGCCTCTCACTAGCTAAATCATTAATGGCCTAACGCTATCACACAACTTAGCGTCCTGGCGTTGGTCCGGCCGTTGGGCGTCCATGGCTGATCAATCAGTAGTAGGCGTTTTCCTTGACCGTGTGGTCGGTCACGTCACGTACCGCGGTCAGTTCCGGAATCCGCGCGACCAGCGTCTTCTCGATGCCTTCCTTGAGCGTCACATCGACCATGCCGCAACCCTGACAACCGCCGCCGAACTGAAGAATGGCAACCCCGCCTTCGACCACGTCGACCAGCTTCACTTCGCCGCCGTGACTTGCCAGGCCGGGGTTGATTTCGGTTTGCAGGAGATAATTGATGCGCTCGTTGAGAGGGCTATCGTCATTCACCATCGGAACTTTAGCGTTGGGCGCCTTGATGGTGAGCTGTCCACCCATTCGGTCAGTGGCGTAATCGACTAGCGCATCCTCGAGAAAGGGCTCGCTGATCGCGTCGATCCAGACATTGAAGGAGTCCAGCGGCATCAATCTGTCTTCGGGCTTCTCCTCGCCGGGCTTGCAGTATGCGATGCAGGTCTCGGCGTAGGGCGTGCCGGGCTGAGTAATGAACACGCGAATGCCGACGCCGGTCGAATCCTGTTTGGAAAGCAGATCGGCCAGATATTGTTCGGCACCTTCGGTGAAATGAATGCCTGCCATGTAACGCCTCTTGAGCAGTGACTATGGCGGCTAGTGTAAGGGATTGGCGGGCGCGAATAAAGCCTTACTGATTTAGTAGGGTATTGCGGAAACACCGAGTGAAGCCGTCGGCCGCTACCTTGCGGTGGCGCCCGACATGGTGATCAGGCCGCCAGCTTATCGATGAGCGCCCGGTTGAACGCGTCGAGATCGTCCGGCTTGCGGCTACTGATCAGATTACCGTCGACCACCACTTCCTGATCGACCCACTCTGCGCCTGCGTTTCGCAGATCGTCGGCGAGCGAAGGCCAGCTGGTCATCTTCTTGCCCTTGACCAGATCGGCCGACGCCAGAATCCAGGCCCCATGACAGATGACCGCGATCGGCTTGTTGGCCTTGGCTACGTTTTTCAGCAGCGACTTGGCCAGATCGTGCAAACGGATATTGTCACCGTTGACCACGCCACCAGGGAGCACCACGGCGTCATAGTCTTCGGCATGCGTGGCATCGAACGTCCGGTCCACGGTAAAGGTATCTGCGGGATCCGTGTGGTTCCAGCCCTGCACCTCGCCAGATTTGGCGGAAATGATATCGGCGGTCGCGCCTGCTTCGCGAAGCGCGTCACGCGGAGAGGTCATCTCAACCTGTTCAAAGCCGTCAGTGACCAATAACGCGACTCGCTTGCCTTTAAGAGAACTGCTCATATCGACCTCCTGCTGAAAATGGATAGCTGCTCAAATTACGACCAGAGGCGGATCGAAAGTTCCTGTATCCACCCATGGAAGCAATCAAGGCGCGCGAACAGGGCAATCGTTCAGCATTCGCCCCGCTTCTGCTAAGCTAGCCGGCTTTTCGATGTGCCTTACCGGAGCTCCCATGCCTGATTTGACCACCCGCCTGACCGCCCTGCGCGACGCCCTGCGTCAGCGCATCCTGATTCTGGACGGTGGCATGGGGACCATGATCCAGAGCTACCGGCTCGAAGAAGCGGATTACCGCGGCCATCGCTTCGCCGACTGGCCGAGCGATCTGAAAGGCAACAATGACCTGTTGATCCTGAGCCAGCCGGACAAGATCGCCGCAATCGAGCGCGCCTATCTCGATGCGGGCGCCGACATCATCGAAACCAACACTTTCAATGCCACTCGAGTATCCCAGGCCGATTACGGCATGCAGGATCTGGCGTACGAGCTCAACGTGGAAGGCGCACGTCTTGCCCGCCACGTGTGCGATGAGAAAACCGCCGAAACGCCGGACAAACCGCGTTTCGTTGCCGGCGTGCTCGGCCCGACCAGCCGCACCTGTTCGATCTCTCCGGATGTGAACAATCCGGGGTACCGCAACATCAACTTCGATCAGTTGGTCGACGATTATGTGAGCTCGACCCGCGGGCTGATCGAAGGCGGCGCGGACCTGATCCTGATCGAGACCATTTTCGACACGCTCAATGCCAAGGCGGCGATCTTCGCCGTGCAGCAGGCCTTCGAGGATCTCGGTGTCGAGTTGCCGATCATGATCTCGGGCACCATCACCGACGCCTCCGGCCGCACGCTGTCCGGCCAGACCACCGAGGCATTCTGGAATTCGGTGCGTCACGCCAAGCCAATTTCGGTCGGCCTCAACTGTGCCCTCGGCGCGAAAGAACTGCGCCCGTATCTGGAGGAGCTGTCCGGAAAAGCCGATACCTACGTCTCGGCTCACCCCAATGCCGGCTTGCCGAACGCCTTCGGCGAGTACGATGAAACGCCGCAGCAGATGGCCTCGGTCGTCGAGGAATTCGCCGCTGCCGGTTTCCTGAATATTGTCGGCGGCTGTTGCGGTACCGCCCCCGAACACATCGAAGCGATCGCCCGGGCAGTGGCCAAATACCCGCCCCGCGCTATTCCCGAGATCCCCCCGGCGTGCCGACTGTCCGGCCTCGAGCCGTTCACCATCGATCGCAGCTCGCTGTTCGTCAACGTAGGCGAGCGTACCAACATCACCGGTAGCGCAAAGTTCGCTCGACTGATCCGGGAAGACAACTACAGCGAAGCGTTGGAAGTGGCGTTGCAGCAGGTCGAGGCCGGCGCCCAGATCATCGACATCAACATGGACGAGGGGATGCTCGATTCGAAGGCGGCCATGGTCACCTTCCTCAACCTGATCGCCGGCGAACCGGATATCGCCCGTGTGCCGATCATGATCGACTCCTCGAAGTGGGAGGTGATCGAGGCCGGTCTGAAATGCATTCAGGGCAAGGGCATCGTCAACTCGATATCCATGAAGGAAGGCGAAGAGCAATTCCGTGAGCAGGCGCGGCTGTGCAAGCGTTACGGTGCCGCCGTGGTCGTGATGGCCTTCGACCAGAAAGGCCAGGCTGATACCGAAGCGCGCAAGAAGGAAATCTGCAAACGCTCCTACGACATTCTGGTCAACGAGGTCGGCTTTGCCCCGGAAGATATCATCTTCGACCCGAACATCTTCGCCATTGCTACCGGAATCGAGGAACACAACAATTACGCGGTGGATTTCATCAACGCCTGCGCCTACATCCGCGATGAACTGCCCCACGCCCTGACCTCCGGCGGCGTTTCAAACGTTTCGTTCTCGTTCCGTGGCAACAATCCGGTTCGTGAAGCCATCCACTCGGTGTTTCTCTACCACGCGATTCAGAACGGCCTGAACATGGGCATCGTCAACGCCGGGCAGCTGGAAATTTACGATCAGATCCCGGTCGAGCTTCGCGAAAAGGTCGAGGATGTCGTCCTGAATCGCTCGGAAGGCGCTACCGAAGCGCTGCTGGCCATCGCTGACAAGTACAAGGGCGACGGAAGCGTCAAGGAAGCGGAAAGCGAGGAATGGCGCAGCTGGGAGGTCAGCAAGCGGCTCGAGCACTCGCTGGTGAAAGGCATCACTACCTGGATCATCGAAGACACCGAAGAGGCCCGGCAGGCCTACGCCCGCCCGATTGAAGTGATCGAAGGACCATTGATGTCGGGCATGAACGTGGTTGGTGACTTGTTCGGCGCCGGCAAGATGTTCCTGCCCCAGGTGGTCAAGTCGGCCCGCGTGATGAAGCAGGCGGTCGGACACCTGATTCCGTTCATCGAAGCGGAAAAAGGTGATAACCCCGAGCCCAAGGGCAAGGTGCTGATGGCCACGGTTAAAGGCGACGTGCATGATATCGGCAAGAACATCGTCGGCGTGGTCCTCGGCTGTAACGGTTACGATGTAGTCGATCTGGGCGTAATGGTGCCGGCGGAGAAGATCCTGCAGACAGCCATTGCCGAAAAATGTGACATCATCGGTCTGTCCGGCCTGATCACACCGTCGCTGGACGAAATGGTCCACGTTGCCAAGGAAATGCAGCGCCAGGGCTTCAAACTCCCGCTACTTATCGGCGGCGCGACGACGTCGAAAGCCCACACCGCCGTAAAAATCGAGCCGCAGTACAGCAACGATGCGGTGATCTACGTAACCGATGCCTCGCGTGCGGTCGGCGTAGCCACCAGCCTGCTGTCAAAGGAAATCAAGCCGGACTACATTGCAAAAGTCCGCGAAGACTATGCCGTGGTCCGCGAGCGCACTGCGAGCCGGAGCGCCCGCACCGAACGCCTGTCATACGCCGATGCGCTGCAGCGCAAGCCGGAGATCGACTGGACGGTGTATGAGCCACCGGCGCCGTCGTTCACTGGCGTCAAAGTACTCGACAACATCGACCTCCATACCCTGGTTGAGTACATCGACTGGACACCCTTTTTCATCTCCTGGCAACTCGCGGGCAAATACCCGCGCATCTTCGACGATGAAATCATTGGTGAGGCCGCTCGCTCGCTGTTCGACGATGCCCAGGCCATTCTCAACAAGCTGATCGACGAAAAGCTCATCAAGGCTCGCGCCGTTTTCGGCTTCTGGCCGGCCAACCAGGTGGATGACGACGATATCCAGCTGTTCGACGACGCCGGCCAGCCATCGAAGCGGCTGCACCATCTTCGTCAACAGACAATCAAACCCGACGGCAAACCGAACTTCTCACTCGCTGACTTCGTCGCCCCGCAGGACTCCGGCCTGACCGATTATGTCGGCGGCTTCATCACGACCGCGGGCATTGGCGCCGAAGAAGTGGCGGTCGAATATCAGGCCAAGGGTGACGACTACAACGCGATCATGGTCAAGGCCCTCGCCGATCGCCTCGCTGAAGCCTGTGCCGAATGGCTCCACGAGCGCGTTCGTCGCGATTATTGGGGCTACGCTGCAGATGAGACGCTGGACAACGATGCGCTGATTCGCGAGAAGTATCGCGGCATCCGCCCCGCTCCGGGTTACCCCGCGTGCCCCGACCACACCGAAAAGGCCGCACTCTTTGCGCTACTCGATCCTCGCGGCGAGTCCGGCGTAGAGCTGACTGAACATTTCGCCATGTTTCCCGCGGCATCGGTCAGTGGCTGGTACTTCGCCCACCCGCAGAGCCAGTACTTCGCGGTGGGCAAGGTCGATCGGGACCAGGTGGAATCCTATAGCCAGCGCAAAGGGCAAACGCTGCAGGTGACCGAACGCTGGTTGTCACCGAACCTCGGTTACGACCCCGCTCCATGACGCTGCTGCCTACCCGTGATCGGCTCAGAAGCATCGCGCTTCTGGGCTTGCCGATCATGGGTGGCATGCTCAGCCAAAGCCTGCTGAACCTGGTCGACGCGGCGATGGTCGGCAGTCTCGGTAGCGCAGCGCTCGCTGGTGTAGGTTTGGGTAGCTACGCCAACTTCATGGCCATCGCCCTGGTCATGGGGCTGGGCGCGGGAGTCCAGGCAACGGTCGCGCGGCGTCATGGTGAGGGCAACGTCACGCAGGTCGCCACCCCATTGAATGACGGGTTGCTGATCGGTGCACTCTTCGCCATTCCACTGACCTTGTTTTGCTGGTTCAACGCCGAGCGAATTATCGGGTTCCTTTCCGACGACTCGGCAGTAGCGGACATTGGGGCCGACTATTTTCGTTGGCGCACCCTGGCGATTATCGCTGTCGGGGCAAACTTCGCCTTTCGCGGCTACTGGAACGGTATTCGCCAGTCTGGGACCTATCTGCTGATCCTGCTGGGCATGCATGTATTGAACGTGGCCGTCAGCTATGGGTTGATCTTTGGTCGCTTTGGCCTGCCTGAAATGGGCGCAGCGGGCTCCGGGCTAGGGACGTGCATCGCCATGTTCGCGGGTTGTGCGACCCACCTTCTGATCACGCACCGTTCGGCACGCACGCAAGGGTTCCTGCGTAGACGCCCCCGAATGAACCGGTTGCGTAACCTCCTGGCATTGACGCTACCCAATTCGCTACAGCAGTTTCTATTTGCTACCGGCATCACTACCCTGTTCTGGATTATCGGGCAGGTCGGCACGCAGGAACTGGCCATCGCCCACGTGTTGATCAACCTGGCGCTGTTTCTGATTCTTCCCGGCGTCGGCATGGGCATGGCTGCCGCGACCCTGGTCAGTCACAGTCTCGGCGAGCGCGAGCCGGACGAAGCCTATCGTTGGGGCTGGGACGTAGTACGAGTCGCTGCGTGCGCGCTTTTCCTGCTCGGGCTGCCTTTCTGGCTGGCGCCGCAGGCGGTGCTGGGCCTGTTTACCCAGGATGCGGAGCTGCTCGCCCTGGGCGAATGGCCGTTGCGTATCACCGGGCTGGGGATGACACTGGATGCGACTGCACTGGTGCTGACCCAGGCGCTGCTGGGCGCAGGAGCGAGCCGCACGGTGATGGGGGTCAACCTGGGCAGCCAATGGTTGCTGTTCCTGCCCTGCGCCTATCTTGCCGGCCCCGTGCTCGGGGGCGGCTTGCTGACGATCTGGCTGCTACAAAGCGGATACCGAGCAATCACATCCTTGATTTTCGCGGTGATGTGGCGGCGTCGACACTGGGCGGACATTCGCATCTGATGCAGCTATGCTGAGGGCAGACCCCAAGGAGGCTACAATGTCAGATCGAGAACGACAACCGGATCAGCAACAGGGAATGCGCTTTCGTGACACTGTGGTCAGTGTCTTGTTTGCTGCTCTCGGGGTGCAGAGCAATAAGGCTCGGGAACGGGACTTCACCCACGGCAAACCGAGTCATTTCATCGTACTGGGGATCGCCTTCACTGCGCTGTTCGTGCTGGTCATCCTCGGGGTGGTCAAGCTGATCCTGCACCTGGCGGGAGTCTGACGCCCAGGCGATAGCAGATGCGCGCGAACTACTGCTGACTGATCCAGAAGACCGCAGCGACCACAGCGATGAGAATCAGCGCTACCGCCGCAAACGCGTCCAGATAACTATCCGGATCCTGCTGCTGATGCGTTTCATGGTCATTCATAGGTGTTCCTCTTTATTGTTGTTGCACCTTGTGAGCGTGTTACCTACCCTAGCTAGTAAAGCCCAATCCCCCTGCCAGCACAAGCGCCCGGAAAGCTGCGTTTTTCATCTAAACATATAGATAAACATTCCTTTTGTGCATATCGAAAAGCTGGTATCGTCTGCGCGCTTCCGAAGCCCGGCAGGGCCGAGCCATTGTTAGACAAGGGGCGCGCCCCAAGAACAGGTTGTCAGCATGTATATCTACGACGAGTATGATCAACGGATCGTGGAGGACCGCGTCAAGCAGTTCCGCGACCAGACCCGCCGCTATCTCGCCGGCGAACTGAGCGACCCGGAATTCCTGCCGCTGCGCCTGCAGAATGGCCTCTACATTCAGCGCTATGCGCCGATGTTGCGCATCGCCATTCCCTATGGCCTGATTTCCTCCCGGCAGATGCGCAAGCTCGCATTCATCGCTCGTGAATACGATAAGGGCTACGCACACTTCAGCACCCGGCAGAACGTCCAGTTCAACTGGCCGAGCCTGGAGGAAGTCCCGGACATTCTCGCGCATCTCGCCGAAGTGCAGATGCATGCGATCCAGACCAGCGGTAACTGCATCCGCAACACCACCACCGATCAATTCGCCGGGGTCGCAGCCGATGAGATCGTCGATCCGCGCCCGTGGTGCGAAGTGATTCGTCAGTGGTCGACCTTTCACCCGGAATTCGCTTTCCTGCCGCGCAAGTTCAAGATTGCCGTCAACGGTGCCGAAGCTGATCGCGCAGCGATCGGGGTGCACGACATCGGCCTGAATGTGGTGAAAAACGAAGCTGGCGAGATCGGTTTCCGCGTACTCGTTGGCGGCGGGCTTGGCCGGACACCGATGGTCGGCTCGGAAATCCGCGCGTTCCTGCCCTGGCAGCACCTGCTCACCTACCTCGACGCCATTCTGCGTGTCTATAACCGCTACGGCCGTCGCGACAACAAGTACAAGGCACGCATCAAGATTCTGGTGAAAGCGCTGACGCCGGCTGTCTTCGCCGAAAAGGTCGAAGCCGAGTGGGCCCATACCAAGGATGGCCCTGCCACCCTTACCCAGGATGAATTCGAGCGGGTGAGCGCCCACTTCACCGCGCCGGCCTACGCGCAGCTGGACGGTGATGACGCGACTTACCTCGCCACGCGCGAGAGCGACAAGGGCTTCAACAACTGGGCGATGCGCAACGTGCATGCTCACAAGGTGCCCGGTTACGCCGCCGTGACGCTATCGCTCAAGCCAACCGCGGTCGCTCCCGGCGACGCAACGGACAAGCAGCTGGAGGCGGCTGCAGACCTCGCCGACCAGTTCAGCTTCGGCGAGCTGCGGGTAACGCACCAGCAGAATCTGGTGCTGGCCGACGTTCGTCAGTCCGACCTGTATGCACTGTGGCAGGTATGTCGCGATCAGGGCTTCGCCACGCCCAACATCGGCCTACTCACTGACATCATCTGCTGCCCGGGCGGCGACTTCTGCTCGCTGGCCAACGCCAAGTCGATTCCGATCGCCGAGGCTATCCAGCGTACCTTTGATGATCTGGATTACCTGCATGACATTGGCGACGTCGACCTGAACATCTCCGGCTGCATGAACGCCTGCGGTCATCACCACGTCGGTCACATCGGCGTGCTTGGCGTGGACAAGAAAGGCGCCGAGTTCTATCAGGTATCGCTCGGCGGCAACAGTGGTCGCAATGCCGCGATCGGCCAGATTCTCGGCCCATCCTTTGCCGCCGAACAAATGCCAGCGGTGATCCGGAAGGTGGTCGACGTCTACGTCGAGCAGCGCACAGAGGAAGAGCAATTCATCGATACTTTCCAGCGTATCGGCATGGATCCGTTCAAGGAGCGCGTTTATGCAGCGAATAATTAAGAACGATCAGGTCGTCGACGAAACCTGGCATCTGTTACCCAAGGACGCCACGCTCGAAGGCCTGTCCAATAGCGACGATCTTCTGGTGCCGATGGGTCTATGGCTGGAGCACAGCCATGCTCTGAAGGTCCGCGATGGCGGCCTGGGCGTTTGGCTGGATAGCGAAGAAGAGATCGAGTGCATCGCTGACGAGCTCGAGTACTTCCAGGTCGTGGCGCTGAACTTCCCTGTGTTCAGCGACGGACGCCATTTTTCAACGGCACGTCTGCTACGCGATCGCTATGGCTACAAGGGTGAAATACGCGCCATTGGTGATGTTCTGCGAGACCAGCTGTTCTACATGAAGCGCTGCGGCTTCGACGCCTTTGCGGTCCGCGCCGATCGCGACCCGTACGAGGCGCTCGAAAGCCTTCGCGATTTTTCCGAAACCTACCAGGCCGCTACCGACCAGCCTCTGCCGCTGTTTCGTCGCCGCGGCTGAGTCGTTTTACATAGCTGGCGAGGTTCGCCG
>CAYZFU010000053.1:0-16617 GCA_964477725.1 uncultured Halopseudomonas sp. | reverse complement strand
AACAACATCGCCAGTCGCTTGCGCTGGCCCTGGGACAGGCGCAGGTCCTGGATCCGTCCGTCGGCAAGGCGCACCTTATTGTCCAGATGCAGACGCTTCAGCCACTCGCGGACTTCCGTCGCGTCGGCCTCCGCTCCGCCCTCGCCCAGCAAGCGGGCGAACAGGTGAAAGTCGGTGAATACGCTGGCAAACAGCTGCCGGTAGGCGACCCAGTCGTCCGCGGTAACCACCGATGACAAACACCACCTCGCCACGGCGCAGCGTCAGATCCAGAGGACCGACATCGAAGCCCTCACCCTCCTCGGCTGGATAACGGTAGCTCAGCCCATTCAGCTGTAGCGTCTGCCAGTCGGGCTTGAGGTGCGGCAGCGACGGGAAGTGCGGATCGTGTGGCAGCAGTTCGAGCGCTTCGAGCTGGGTCAGCGAAACCTGCGCGGTGATCAGGTGCGGGAGCGTGCCGACCGCCGAAACCATCGGCGTGCGCAAAAACAGCATGGTCAGCGCATAGACCGCTGCCACGGAAGGCTCGGCCCAGCCGAGCCCGCCGGCGAGGAAGAACACCAGACCGATCAGGCCCAGCACCATGATGTTCGCCCAGTTGCCGGAAAGCCCGTGGAACAGGTCGGCGCGGATGATCTCGTCGCGGTAGGCGCTGGCGTTGCTGTCGAATTCCTCTTCGTAAAGCCGACGCGCGCGCTCGCGATTCAGCGCAAGCTCCTTGCGCCCGTCAATGACGTCCTGATAATTGGCATATAGCCTGTCTTCTGCCTGGCGCATGCGCTGGATATGCCTGTGCACGCGACTAACCAGCAGCCAGCCGATGAAAAACGTCACGCTGAGCCAACCCAGCGTGGTGATGAATAGCACGGGCGAAAGCCAGGCCAGATAGGCAAAGGCTGCTACGGTCAGAGCGAGGCCATACAGCGTTTCAGGCAGGCCGACGAAAGCGATGGTGATGTTGCGGATATCGGTGGACAGGCTCGCCAGAATACGCGCGCCGCCGATTTGCTCGAGTCGCTCGATATCGGTATCCAACACGCGTTTGACCAGGGCGCGGCGCATGCGGTAAACGAACCGGTGCCCGACCCGGTGCAATGCCACCTGCGCCGCGGTAGCGCATATCAGCAAGGCCAGCAACAACACGCCGAAGCCGAGCAGGGCCTGGCTCAGGTCATCACTATCGGCAATCAGTCGTGTATTGACGTAGGCGATTACACCTACGCTGAGCAGCGCGCTCAACAGACTGAGCAGGCCGATGCCAAGCAGTGCCAGGCGATTTTCGCGGAACAGCAGAGACAGCAGTTTCATGGGTTACCCGATCCGGTAAGGACAGGGCGCAGGGTACATCATGCAACAGCAAAGTAAACGCGAACGGTTTCGATCGGGCTAGCCAGCCCGGGTTCGATGCTCGCGTTACTGCTGTGGCTGCTACGACGCTGCGCCTTGCGGGTCGGGTGGGGTATGGGTCAGAGCATTCCCTGTTTCTGCTGTGGCGCGACGATGCGATTGCGTCCCTGGGCCTTGGCCTGATACAGCCCCGCGTCGGCGCGCTCGAGCACTTCTTCAGTCTGCCATTCGGGCGCTTCACAGGCGCTGACGCCAGCACTGAAGGTGCACTGGAAGGGCCCTTCGCTACCGCTGAACTGTAGAGCCTGGAAGGCCTTACGGATCTCGTCGAGGATGCTTTTGGCGTCCTGTGTGTTGCAGTTGGGCAGCACGGCAACGAACTCTTCGCCACCGTAGCGACCAAGGCGATCGATCTTGCGCAGGCGTTGACGCAACAGATTGGCCAGCGCCCGGATGACGTTGTCGCCGACGCCGTGGCCATGACGATCGTTGACCTGCTTGAAATGGTCTATGTCGATCATGGCGACGCTCACCGGCAGACGCGTGCGCTGGGAGCGCTCCACTTCGAGCTCGACCTGCTCTTTGATGTCGGCGTGCTTGAGCAGTCCCGTGAGGCTGTCCCGAGCCAGCGCCCGACTGACCAGGCGGGCACGTTGGGCACGGGAAAACACCGTCGTCATCAAAGCACTGTCGCTGATCGGTTTGGTGATGAAGTCGTCGCCGGCCTTGAGCAAGGCGGCCATCTGCCGACCCACATCGGTTTCGGCGGACAGGTACAGAATCGGCACGCGCAGCCAGTTATCGTGCAGGCGAATCATTTGCGCCAGCTCGGGCCCTGAATACCCGGGCATGTGCACGTCCATCACGATCACATCCGGCAGGAAGTTCTCGATATGCTCCAGCAATTGTTGCGGCTGCTCGACGGTCTCGACCAGCATCCCTGCGGCACTCAATACTGTAGCAAAGCGTGTAGCCAGGGCCGTGTCATCATCGACCACGAGAATACGAAACGGCTCGTTTTGCAGCGATCCGAAGCAGCGTTCGAGACGGTTCTCCAGCGCGGCCAGATCGACCGGACGGGTGAAAAAACCCTGGGCGCCCGCACGTACCGCAGCGATCTGGATATCGAAGTCGTCCCTGTCGCTGACCGCAATCAACGGCATCGGATGAGTCCAGCTGCTTTGCAGCTCGGCGATGATGTCCAGCATCGGATAGCCCGGGCCGGCCGGGCTTACATCGATGACCAGCGCATCCGGCTGGCGCGCCCGCAGCGAGGCTGTCAGCGACTCGGCGTTGGCATGCCGCTCGACGCGGTAGCCGAAGCTCTCGAGCGTCTGCGACATGCGCATCGCCAGATCAGCGTTCGCTTCCAACACCTGAATACACCGATTCTCGCAGATATCGGCCATCATCTGGCCGGCGATCGGCGCTTCCGGCGCGGCGCCCAGCGGTAGTTGCCCAAGCGAGGCGATGCCGTCAGCCAGTTCCTGACGGCACGTTTCACCGAAGCCGTTGCGCAGGCAACGGTTGGCCAGTTGTTCGAGCGCTCTTGCCTGCACGCCCACTTCGGCGAAACCGAAGGTCCCGGCTGATCCGGCCAACATGTGCAACTGGTCGCGAATGGGTTCGAGCGATTGCGGGTCAGGCTTCTGCTCCGCTGCCAGGACAAGCGCCTGGTCGCGCAGCGCGGGCAGCTGTTCTTTCAGGCGCTGGCGAAACCCATCGGAAAGCTGCTGAAGCTGTGCGCGCAATTGATCAGTGGGTTGCATGCCACTGGCTCCAGATCGTTCGTACCTGCTCGGGAAGGGTCATCGGATCGAATGGCTTGGTGATCACGTGAGCGGCGCCCATGCGTTGGTACTCCTCTATTTCCGGTGGCTGCACCTTGGCAGTCATGAACACGATCGGCACCTCATCCAGTGCCGGTTTCTCGCGCAAATGGCGAAGCGTCTGCGGCCCGTCCATGCCGGGCATCATGACATCCAGAAGGATGAACTGGGGAGCGAAAGCCTCGGCCGCTACCAGCCCTTCAGGGCCCGACGCACAGGATTTGACGGTCAGCCCGCCGACTATTTCCAGCGCAATGCGGACGATTTCTCGAATCGATGGGTCATCTTCGATGTGCAACACGCGCTGCAGGTCACTCATGCCCAGCTCCATGTGAAAATTCCAACGTGTGCAAGCACCCTTTTGCGCTCAGACGCGGCAATCGGCAGCTCCGGGTGCAATGTTGAACGCACCCAGCATACGCGTCGAGCCTGATTGTGCATTGAGGATCCGCGACTGCAGGTCGAGATGTCGCGCAGCAAACATTGCTCATTCGGGTTCGCTCTGCGCTCCCTGCCCGGGCTCGGCCGGCGCTTTCGGCCCGGCTCCGTCGAGCGGCAGGGTAAACCAGAAGGTCGAACCGGCGCCTTCAACGGAGTGGAAACCGATTCGTCCTCCCATCCGCTCAATCAGCTCGCGGCTGATCGCCAAACCCAGGCCCGTGCCGCCTCGCCTGCGGGTATCCGAACTATCGGCCTGGCTGAACTTGTTGAACAGCAGCGGTTGCGCCGCTTCGGGTACGCCCTCGCCCTGGTCGATGACGCTGACGCGCACTTCGCCCTTTTCGACGGTAGCTTCGAGCGTGACGCAGCCCTGCGGATGCGAAAACTTCGCGGCGTTGGACAAGTAGTTCGCCAGAACCTGCCCGAGCCGCTGTGCATCGACCAGCACCGCTACGTCGTCGATTCGCCCGGCCTGCAGCTTCACCTGGTACTGGTCGGCGTAGCTGCGATTGGCTTCCAGCGCCTGCTCCAGCAGCGGTCGCAGGGGCTGCAGCCGCATGTTGAACTGCACCTTGCCGAGCGTCAGTTTATCCATGTCCAACAGATCATTGATCAGATTGTTGAGGTTCTGGCTGTTGCGCTGGGCTATTTCCAGCAGCCGCTGCATGGGCGCCGGTATTTCGCCAAGCGCGCCACCAGCCAGCAGCGACAGGGCACCGGACACCGCCGTGAGCGGAGTTCTCAGTTCGTGGCTGACGGTGGATACGAACTGCGATTTCATCTGCTCGATCCGATGCTGCTCGGTGGCATCCCAGAGAAAGCCGCCGAGCCACAAGAGGTTGCCCTGGGAGTCGAATTCACCACGTCCTTTTTCACGCACCCACACATCATGACCGGCGGCATGAACGATTCGATAATTCAATTCGTAGCTGCCGCGCTTTTCAATCTGCTCTTGCGCAGCGAAGGTAAGATGCAGGTCATCGGGATGCACGACGCTGGCATAGCTGCGAACGCGGTTGTCGACAAAATCGCTGGCCGGGTAGCCGGCGATCGCTTCGATTTCGTCGCTGAGGTACTGCATCGTCCAGTCCGCGTCATTCTGGCAACGGTACACAGCGCCCGGCAGGTTGGTGACCATGCTGCGGTAGCGCGATTCGCTTTTCTGCAGTGCCCGGGTGGCCTGGATCAGCTCGGTGATATCGGTGGCGATACCGAGGAATCCGGTTGGCTGCTGGTTTTCGTCGGCCATGCGCGTTACGGTCAGATTGACCAGGCGTTGCGTTCCGTCCTTGCGAATGAAGGTCCAGGGCAGCGTTTCCGCCCGGCCTGAGCGCACCTTGGCGACGAAGATATCGACGCCGCTCACTGGCCTGCCCAGCTCCTCCTCGAGAGCCGCGGCGCGGCGCTCCAGTTCGGCGGGCAGATGAAAGCGTTCGGGCGTGGAGTTACCGACCATTTCACTGGCGGTATAGCCCAGCAGTTTCTCGGCGCCGCTGTTGAACAGTGTGATGATACCGTCGAGATCGATGGTGATGATCGCAACCTCGGTCGAGGCGTCGATGACCGCACGCAGCGAGGAGCGCGCCTGGCGAATTTCCTCGGTACGCTGTACTTCGTCGCTGATATCGGCGTGGGTGCCGCTCATCAATAGCGGTTGACCCTGCCTGTCATGGCTGACGACCTGCCCTCTACCAAGCATCCATACCCAGTGCCCGTCCTTGTGACGAATGCGAAACCTGGCCTGGAAATAATCTTCCTTGCCCTCGAAGTGCTCCTGCACGCTGGCTCGCACTACCAACAGATCGTCCGGGTGGACCAGGCTGCGCCAGGTATCGATCGTGGTCGGCTCGAGCTCTTCCAGCCGGTAGCCGATAATCTGCGCCCAACGCTCGTTGAACACACACTCGCCGGTCTGAATGTTCCACTCACCGGTACCGATGTTGGTAGCTTCGATGATCGAGGCCAGGCGCCAGCGCTCGCGCTCGAGCGTCAGTTCGATATGCTTGCGTGCCGTCACGTCGCCAATGAAGCCGTACCAGACGATGTCCCCATCGTCGAGCTTTTGCGGGCTGGCAAAACCGGCGACCCAGATCTCGCCCAGGCGTGGGTGCAGCACGCGATACTCTCCGCGCCAGACGGTCAGGTTTTGCGCCGATTCGCCGATGCTCTGCATGATTCGGTCATGGTCATCCGGATGCAGCCGTGAGATGGCCCTGCTGGCGTCTTTAGCGGCTTCCTCGGGAGTAACATCGTAAATCTCCTCGATGCCTTCGCTGGCGTATGGAAACCACAAGCGACCGTCGGTTGCGAGCTGGAATTTGTAGACCATCCCCGGCAAATGGCGGGTCAGCCTGTTGAAGCGCTCGATCAACGCATCACGATCCTGCTCTGCCCTCGCGCGCGTCAGGGTGGAGCCTGCCCAGCGGCTGCACAGGCGCATGAACTCGACGTCGATCTCGGTGAAGTCGGCTCGCGCGGGCTGTTGGCTGGAGAAGCTGATCGTGCCGAAATACTGGCCGTCCACCACTATGGGCGCGCCAATATAGGATTCGACCTTGAACGTGTCGTAAGACAAGTGATGGCGGAAATCCGAAGCGCCGATGCGTGAGAGGTCGAGCACGTCCTTCTGTGCGATCACCAGGCTGCAGAAGGTCTGGCCGAGATCAAACACGTCGCCGTCCTGCAGTGACTGGTCGGGGCTCTGCTGGGCGACCACATGAAACTCGTCGCCTTCGATTCGGCTGACGATCCCTAGATCCAGCCCCAAATAGTCACAGCCCAGGCGCAGAGCGTTGTGCAATCGGGCGTTAACGTCCAACGAGGGGTCGGCGGCCATGTCATTCAATGCATGCAAGGCCTGCTGCTGCAGCCTCGTCTGTTCAAGCGTCTGCCGCCGCGCCGCCGTGCGGGTCATGCTTAGCAGCAAGAGCAACAGAGCGGTGGCCGCAAAAAAGGCGCCAATCCATCTCGCCAGTTGCTGCAGCTGGTCGGCCCGGTGTTCGGCGAGGCTTTCGGTGACATCGCGCCAGACCAGGATAAGCGCTACGGCGGGCGCGGAGCGATTCGTCCGGGCGCGGTCATGCATGGGAAACTGGGAAACCAGATAATGCTGTTCGCCGGCTGTAAGCAGCTGGTGACTGGGTCGATCGGAGGACAGTTCAAGCTGGTCCGCCTGCATCCATTCCAATGCTTCATTGCGCGAGTAACTGTCGAGCAGCCAGGCACCGTCCTCGCTGGTTACCAGGCCGTCGCTGTCATGCTCGTTGCGATTGACAGTGAGGGTTGGCTGGTGGAGCAAAACTGCCAGCCCAGCGCCGAGCTCCCTGTCCAGCTGGCGCAGCTCGGGCAGCATGCCGAAACCCACTTCCAGCGTGGCGATGATCGGCGCATCAGCTTCGTCAGAAGCGCGGATCGGCACGACGCCGCTCATGCCCAGGCCGAAACGGCCTACTTCCAGCCCGCTGCGCGCCACACCGCTGCGCTGCGCCTCGGCCAGCATCGGCCGGTTGCCCGCCAGGGCATCGCCCCAACGCTCCGGACGGTGCATGCGAAGAAGGCTGACGACGCCGGGGCTGAGATGAACGTGCAGCTGATTGGCGCCGGCGCTCTGCAGGGCCGTCCAGAAACCGCTCATGTCCTGTTCGAGCCTGGCCCGGAACGTCGCCACCAACGGGCTGTGGAGTCCGTCGCGCTGGACCAGTTCGGCGGTCCGGCGGATCAATCGCAGCGTGTCGTCGTCTTCCGACACGGTCGCTGCCGCCATCAGAGCCTGGCGTTTCAACGCCTGCTGCGATTGCAGGACCGCCAGCCGCTGCAGTTCCGCCTGGGCAGCGAGTTGCCCGGCCCAGCGATCTTCGCGCTGGTACCAGCTCAACATGGCCAGCGCGACAAAGAACAGGGCGAGGGCGAGGATGCCGAAAGGCATTACCAGACGCCCCGTTAGCGGGAGAACGGGTTTGGCCATAAGATTTCCACAGGTTACTGGGCAGACAATAGCCGTAAAGCGCAGGCCCTGTCAGCTGCCCAGCGACCTGCGGTTAAAGGCTATTGCTCAGGTGACCGCCGTCGACGTTGAGTACGCTGCCGGTCATGAACGAGCCGGCTTCGCTGGCCAAAAGCAACAACGGCCCGCTCAGCTCTTCCAACTGGCCAAGACGACGCATGGGCACCTTGCTGCGGATGTACTGCTGGCCCTTTTCCGTGTCGAAATAATCGCCGTTCATCTCGGTACGAAAGTAGCCGGGTGCAATGGCGTTGACGCGGATTCCATGCCTGGCCAGTTCCAGAGCCATCGCCTTGGTGAGTTGCACTACCCCCGCTTTGGCTACGGCATAGTGGCTGAGCGCGGTACCCACCCGCAGGCCAAGGATCGAAGCGATATTGATCACGCTACCGCCATTTCCGGACTTGGCCATGGCGACGGTGGCGCGATGGGCGACACGCCAGGCACCGTCAAGATTGGTGTCCATCATGCTGCGCCAGTTGCCTTCGCTCATGTCCAGGAACGGTACCGGGTCGCCAATCCCGGCGTTGTTGACCAGGATATCTACCGTGCCGAGGGTCGCTTCGGCCTGGGCAAATCCGGCGTCGATGCTGTCGCCGTCGGTCACGTCCATAGACACCGCCAGCGCCTGTCCGCCCGCTGCCTCGATCCGTTGCACCAATGCCTGCAACCGTTCGACACGTCGCGCGGCGACGACGACCCGGGCACCGGCCTGGCTGAGGATCAACGCAAAATGTTCGCCCAGGCCGCTCGAGGCGCCGGTGATGAGCGCGGTCTTGCCGCTCAGGTCGAAACGGGTGTTGCTCATGTAGTGCTCCTTTCTGGTATGTGCCGCTTCGCTTTCTAGCACGGCTTTGTCGCTCGGCTACGGAATGACTACGGCGCTGCGCTTTCTGCTATTTTCGTATGACACGCGGCTACGGCCAGTCATGTCACGTGGGCATGTCGCGGTATTCTGGACACCTTGGACAGGGGCTTGAATGATCATCGACTCGGCGAATTTCTCGCCATGTAATGACTCGCTTGAGCGTGTGGGGTTCGAACCCCGCAGAACTCGGGTGACGACCTGATGCTGGAGAATCCGCGGCTACGTCCGCCGGGCGGCAGCGGATGGCTGGCCTGGCTGCGCAATTATCGTGCGGCCTGGCTCAGTGGCGATGTTACCGCCGGGCTGGTGGTCAGCGTGATGATCATCCCGCAAAGCATGGCCTACGCCATGCTCGCCGGCTTGCCGGTAGAAATTGGCCTGTATGCCAGCATGCTCCCGCTGGTGGGCTACGCGCTGTTTGCCAGCAGCATGACGCTGTCGGTCGGCCCGGTTGCGGTCACCGGCCTTATGACCGCTTCGCTAATCACGCCGCTTGCCACGGTAGGTACCGAACTGTACCTGCAGCTGGCTATCTGGCTTGCGCTGCTTTCCGGCGCGATGCTGTTCATTCTCGGCCTGCTGCGCATGGGCTTTCTGGCCAACTTTCTCAGTCATCCGGTCATCAGCGGCTTTCTCAGCGGCGCCGCGCTGTTGATCATCTTCAGCCAGCTGCCGCACGTTTTCGGTCTGGCAACGTTGCCGCACACGCCCGTGCAACTGGCGGACCAGTGGCGTCCGGCCAACAGTCTGGTCACGGCAATGGGCCTGGTCAGCCTGGGGTGGCTGTTGTACGCAAGGACCCGGCTTGCTGGCCATCTGGTTCGGCTCAGGCTGCACGTGGGTATTGCCAGGCTGGCGGCACGGCTGGCACCGATTCTTGTGGTAGTGCTGGGCATCGCCGCCACGGCCGGTTTCGATCTGGCCGAGCGCGGCGTGCCGGTGGTGGGCGACCTGCCGGCCGGTCTGCCATCGCTGCAGTGGATCACGCCGGACTGGAGCCATCTGCGCGTGCTGTTGATTCCGGCGGCGCTGATCAGTCTGGTCAGCTTCGTGGAAAGCGTATCGCTGGCGCAATCGCTGGCCCGGCGCAAGCGTGAAAGCATTGATCCTGACCGCGAGTTACTCGCGCTCGGCGCGGCCAATGCCTGCGCCGGCATGTCGGGCGGCTTTGCCGTATGTGGCGGGCTTTCTCGATCAGTGGTGAACATGGAAGCGGGCGCCAATACACCCTTGGCCAGTATCATCGCCGCGCTGATCATCGCGCTGATTGTCGCGACCTTGGCGCCGCTGTTTGCGTACTTACCGCTGGTAGTGCTGGCTTCGATCATTTTGGTTGCGGTCACGCCGCTGATCGACCTGGTCAGTCTGCGTCGCGCCTGGGAATACGATCGGGCCGAAGGACTGACGCTGGTGCTGACCGCACTGGGGGTGGTTGTTTTCGGCATTGAGGGCGGCATCATCCTCGGAGTTTGCCTGTCAATCGCCTCGCAGCTATGGCGGGGCAGCCGTCCCCACGTTGCAGTGGTCGGTCGCGTGCCGGATACACAATACTTTCGCAACGTTAACCGGCATCTGGTCGAGATCGAGCCGCATCTGCTGGCCATTCGCATCGACGAGAACATCTTCTTCGCCAACACCAAGGCTGTCGAATGCGCATTGCTCGAAGCGTTCAACGATTATCCGGACACCCGCCATGTGTTGCTGATCCTCTCGGCGGTCAACCACATCGACAGCACCGGGCTCGATATGCTCAGCGAGCTGACCGAGGGCTTCGCCGAGCGCGGCGTGCGCCTGCATCTGGCCGAAGTAAAGGGACCGCTGATGGATCAACTCACCGAGACCGATTGGATCGCCCAGCAGGTGGGCGAAGTCTTCCCGAGTACGCACATAGCTTTCAACACGCTGGCCAGTCTCAAGCAGAACGAGGAGCCGGCGAGGGAAGGCTGAGGAATCGACCTGCTACAAGCCGCTCGCGACCCAGACGGTGAGCGCTGCGACCAATACTGCAATAACCAGAGCAGACGGACGTGCCGGCGCGGGTGATTCGGCTGCTTCGGGAACCGTCTTGCGTCCGTGCACCATGGCGCCGACGAGCTGCTTGCCACGCAATTGATAGGCGACGATGGCTAGCAGATGAACGCCGATCAGAAGGTACAGCGCTTCCTCCGTCGAGCGATGCCACCGGCTCAGCAGCCGGCTCAGCTGCGATGAAATTTCGCCAGCCCAGGGCCCGCTGAAGGCGACGTCATCGGTGGCGAACAGGCCCGTTAATGCCTGGAAGGTAAATAAGCCGAGCATTGCCAGTACCGACAGCGCGCCGATCGGCGTGTGACCTGAGCCTTGCCAGTGTCCACGCCATTGAGCAGCAAGCCTTTTCGGCGTGGGCGCAAACCTGGCAAAGCGCGCCTCGCTGGGCCCGCAAATACCCCATACCAGACGAAAGCCGAGCAGGCCGACCACGGCCAGCCCGAAGCGTTGATGCCAAAGCATCCATTCCCCGCCCAGGCTTACACTCAGCAGTGCACCGGTTACGGCGATTGCCAGCAACCAATGAAACACGCGTGTCGGAACGTCCCAGACCTTGATTCGCAAAATGACTCCTCTTACCAGGCGTGCATGACCAGCAAAGCGCCGGTCAGTGTCAGCATCGTATAGACGATCTGCCGGAAGCGCGTCTCGTCGACACGATGATGCAGCCATTCCCCAAGCAATATTCCGATGATCAGAAGCGGTACGTAGGTCAGCGTGTGCGGCAGTGCCGGCAGCAGCGTACCCTGAAACAGAAACAGCAGACTCAGACTGGCGTTGAGCGTGAACCACACGCTAAGCATGGTTGCACGCAGGCGGCTCTTGTCCAGATGGGTGCCGGCCATGGCGTAAACCAGAAGCGGCCCGCCGGAGGCGAATAGGCCATGAGTAATGCCAGCGGCAAATGTCAGGGTGCGGCTGAGCCAGGCCGGATGTGCCTGAGCAACTACTCCGCGCGCCAGCCGCCACAATTCGCGACCGGCGAACCAGACGATGAGCAGGCCGAACAGCAGCTTGAGCAACTGGTCATCGAGGCCGGTGTGCACGAGATAGCCGACCAGTGTGCCGGTCAGCATCAGCGGCAGAATCATCCGCAGCAACAGCCGCCAGTCGATATGCCGACGATTGCGCCAGGCGAGAAAGCCGCTCAGTAGCACGCTCAGCGGCACCAGCACCGGCATGACCTCGGGCAGCGGCAGCATCAGCGCGGCGAGCGATAGCGCGATGACCAGGCTGCCGAAGCCGGTGACTGCCTCGATGGTGTAGGCGATCAGAATACAGATGCCAACCCAGATCCATGGATCGATGATCAACGCAGATCCCCGGCGAAGCGTTTGCGCACCTGGCGCAGATACAGCGACGGCGCGAAGCGCCAAAGCAGGCTGCCGAACCGTGATACCGGCTCGGGCAGCAACCAGCGCTTGCGTTGGTCGAGGCCTTGAGCAATCAGCGCAGCCATCCACTCGGCGCTTTTCATGCCGCCAACCATCGAGCGCGGGTGGCTTGCAACCTGGCCGTCCTTGCCGAGTGCGTGATGTTCGATAGGCGTGTCGAGAAAGCTCGGGTAAGCCATAAGCAGGTGGATTCCGTCCGGTTCGAGCTCGAGTCTGAGTACCTCGAAGAACTGGGTCAAGGCGCTTTTTGCCGCACAGTAGGCGGCGCGACCCGGAACCGGCATCCAGCCGGCCATGGAACCGATGCAGACGATACTGCCCCGACTTTCTTGCAGTAACGGCAGAGCGGCAAGCGTCAGTTCGACCGGGCCCTGCCAGTCCACCGCCATGACCTTGCGAAACACCTTCGGGTCGGTCTGGTGGGCTGGCGAGCGGTGCGTGATGCCAGCGTTGTTGACCAGCAGATCGAGGCGACCGAAGCGGTTGCGTGTTTCGCTTATGAGCCGTTCGATGTCCGCTTCGCTGGTGATGTCTGCGGTGACGGTGAGCACGCGGTCGGGTGTGCCCAGCTCCTCGGCGCGCTGGGCCAGCTGTTGTTCGTTGATATCGGCCAGGATCAGCCGATGGCCCTCGGCGTGCCAATGTCGCGCCATAGCCCAGCCTAGGCCTGACGCGGCTCCGGTGATAAGGATCGTGTTGTTCATGCTGCTCCTGCCGTGCCGGCTGCGTTGCCAGCCGGGCAGGCTGGACACGCTGTAAATACATCCCTGTACGCTCGGCGATGCCCCGACCGCCATGGATGGTGGAAGTGCAGAGAATGCAGGAGCATTTTTCCGCGGGGCATCGACGGTCCAGCCTGCCCGGCTGGCAAAACTGCTATCGGCTGCCGAGTGGTCTGCCCCGCCAACCCCAAGTAGCAGTCCGCACAAGGCGGCGTTGATTCTGCACGCGCTCGACCAGCCGTGCTGGGCAATCGTTTGGCCAGACCGTCCATGCCCAGGGATGGGCATGGCCGAGCCCACACGGACGTGCTAGTAGCGTGTCTGGCCAAACGATTGCCCAGTGCGGCGGCCACACCGAACCATAAGAATCAACGCCGCCGGCTCCGAGTACATTCAACAAAAAACTCAAACGTCTCAGCAGATGTTTTGGCCAGGCGATACCCAAACTCTTCCTTCAACCGCCGGTTGCTCAGCACAGGCCGATACAACAGGAATCGCACCTGCTCGGGGCCGGTGGGCTTGCCGCGCCATTTGGCTATCTGCAAGCCAGCCTTGACCAGCCAGACCGGCAGGGTCAGCAGCGGCTTGTTGAGCCGTTCGGCGATGTCGCCCATGGTCAACGCACCATCCCCAGCCATGTTGTAGATGCCCGTCTTGCTCTCGCGCAGGCCCATTTCCATGGCACCGACCACATCTTGATCCCATATGAATACGAACGGCGAATCGCTTCCTTTGAGCGCCAGAATCCGGGGGGCCAGGAACAAGTCGGTAATCTGGTTGCGCGTCTCGGCTCCCAGTACCGTCCCAGGCCGGAAGATGAGCTGGGCAAGCTCCGGGTGGGTTTGGCGATACTCGGCGAGCATCTCCTCGATGAGCCGCTTGTGGTCGGAATAGGCGAACTCGGGATTGCCACGCAGCGCATCCTGTTCGTCGATCCATGCCGGGTTGTCCGGGTGATAGCCGTACGCCGCGCCAGAGCTGGTGACCGTGAAGTGACGGACGCCAGCTTGGAGACAGCATTCGAGCACGTTGCGCGTACCGTTGACGTCGATGTCATAGTCACGCGCACGGTCGGGAGAGGCCTGCAGGATCGAGGCGAGATGCACCACATGGGTGATTCGTTCGGCGCGGAGCAGATCCAGCAGGCTGGGGTCGCGCACGTCCATCTGATGCAGAGGAAAGTTTAGGTCATCGCGGCTGCGGATATCGGTACCGATCACCGGAAAGTCGGCGGCCAGCCGGTTGCCGAGCTGATGGCCAATGTAACCGGCGGCGCCGGTGATTAGGATGCGCTGGGTCATGGTAGGCGTGCCGTGGTGGAAGGAGCGGAGTTGATCGGGTCATCGGCAGGCAGCGGCAGGCGCGCCCAGATCTGCGACAGCGTCAGCCCGCTGACCAGATGCCAGACGCCCCAGAACGCGGTGATCAGCATCATGCCGCCTGCCTCGGGGAAGAAGGTAAACAGGATCACCAGACCCAGCCCGGAATTCTGGATGCCCACTTCCATGGTGACCGCGCGCCGGTCACTGGCCGGCAGCTTCAGCAGACTGCCCATGGCATAGCCCAGCGACAGCGCCAGCAGGTTGTGCAGCACCACCAGCCAGAAAAAGCTGTGGAAGCGCTCAATGAACAGGTCAAAATTGTTCGAGAAGGCGATCGCTACGAAGCCGAGAAAGACCAGCAGCGAGACGATACGCAGCGGTTTCTCGCTGCGCCTGACCAATGCCGGGAATCGCTTGCCGATGAGCATGCCCAGGGCCAGTGGCAGGGCCAGCACCAATAGCACCAGCAACAGTATGCCGCCCGGCTCCAGGCTGATTTGTGTCAGATAGCTGCGCGTATAGGGATTGAGCCAGCCGTAGAAGGCAAAGTTTAGCGGTGTCAGCATCGTCGCGGCGAGGCTGGATACGGCGGTCATGCTTACCGAGACGGCGACATTGCCGCGGCCAAGCCAGGTCATGATGTTGGAGAAGCTGCCGCCGGGGCAGGCTGCAACCAGAATCATGCCCAGCGCCAGTTCGGGATCGATGCGCAGCGCCCAGGTAAACAGGCAGGTCGCCAGCGGCAGCAACAGGAACTGCGCCAGCAAGCCGGCCACCGGGGCGACCGGAGCGAGCGCGATGCGTTTGAAATCTGCCAGACGCAAGCTCAGCGACACGCCGAACATCATGCAGGCCATGATGACGTTCAGCAGGATCAGGCTCGCCGGGTCGAACTCGAGCGGCAGCGATCCGCTCATGCCGTTGCCGCCTGCGGCTGCAGCGCCGGCAGGTCGCGTTCCAGCTCGGTTATATGCTGGCGCAGCGAGGCGAGGTAAGCGTCCTTGTTTACGTAGTAGGCCATGCGCGCCAGCTTGATGTACTGGTAACCGCCGTCGAGCGTCACGCCTGCCCGTTCACGCTTGATCTGGTTGAACGTCGCGGCCGCTGCGCTGCCGGCGCGCTGCTGCTGGATGTACAAGGCAACCAGCCGGGCCTGCTGGTTGCGGCCTTCCCAGCCCAGGCCCGTGGCTTCGATCATACCCATCATGAACAGGTTGTTGTGCTCCGGGTGGAACACGTTCATGTACAGCCGCGGCGCATCGAGGCCAGCCGGCCAGTTCAGCTGCTCCCGGGCGATGAAGGGATAGTCGAGCAGATAGCCGGTGGCGAGCAGAATCAGATCGTACTCGCCGGACTCGCCATCGCTGAAGTGCACGGTCTTGCCATCGATCTCAGCGATATCGCGGCGCGGCTTGATATCCCCATGGCCCAGGTGATGCAGGATCAGCGAATTGACCACCGGATGCGACTCGTACATCCGATAGTCCGGATCCGGCAGACCGTAATCGGACGGCTTGCCCATGAGGAAGCGGATCAGGCCGGCATCGAATTTCTGCTTCAGCGGTCGCGGCATCTTCAGCTTGCCGCCCAGCGTGTCGATCGGCCGCCCTTTGACGAACTTGGGCAGGAAGTAATAGCCGCGGCGCAGGCTCATGTCGACGCTGGCGGCCTGGTGTACCGCGTCCACGGCGATATCCGCACCCGAGTTGCCACAGCCGACGATGAGCACGCGCTTGCCGCGAAACACCTCGGCGCTACGGTAATCGGCCGAATGCATCAGCTCGCCGCCGAAGGTGCCGGGCAGGTTCGGGCGGTTGGGTGTGTGCAGCGTACCGTTGGCGATCAGCACGCCGTCGAAACGACGCGTCGTGTGCTTGCCGTTACGCTCGCTGGTGAGCATCCAGCCATCGCCAGCCGGCGTCAGCTCCACCACCCGAGTGTTGAATTCGTAGTGCTGCTTCAGAGCGAAGTGCTCGGCATAGTCGCGAAAGTAGCGCCGCATCTCGTTATGGTGCGGATATGGCGCCACATCGTCGCGCATGGGAAATTCGGCGAACTCGGTCATGCGCTTGGACGAGATCAGGTGCGCACTTTCATACATGGTGCTGTGCGGATTTTCGATGTCCCAGAGTCCCCCGACGTCGCTATGCAACTCGAATCCGGTGAATGGGATTCCGAGCTTCTGCAGGTTACGAGCGCTGGCCAGGCCCATGGGCCCGGCGCCGATGACGGCATACATGGGTGCAATTCTCCGCTGGCATTGTTGTTATGATCGCCAGTCTAAGCCAATGCAGCAGGTTGGTACCGCACCGAACAGGACACAGGACCGGCAATTCAGGCCATGCACGACTGCAGCGAACATACCGTGACGCCCCGCTACAGCCAGGCCATCGTGCAGATGGCCGAACGACTGGGGGTCGTCTTGCCCGGACATTTGCCGGAGCGTCTCACCGGTGTGCAGCGGGTTCCGATCGGCTGGCAAGACGAGTTGTGGGAAGCGTTCTGCCAGGCCACTGGCGACCCACTGATCGGGCTGCGTCTGGGGCTGGAAATCCAGGTCGGCCATCTCGATAGTCTGGGCATGCTGCTGGTGACCTGCGACACGCTCGGTGAAGCGCTGGAAGAACTGGTCGAGTACGCGCCGGTGATTGGCGATGGTGGCG
>CAYZFU010000052.1:10044-16679 GCA_964477725.1 uncultured Halopseudomonas sp. | reverse complement strand
CGGCGCCATCGTGAGTAACGAAGACCTCACCATGCTGGAAGGGACTCATGGTGCCGGGATCGACGTTGATGTACGGATCCAGTTTGAGCATGGTGACTTTCAGGCCACGCGCTTCGAGAATCGCTGCCAGCGATGCGGAGGCGATACCCTTGCCCAATGAAGATACAACACCACCCGTGACGAAGATGTAGCGCGTCATAAAAACCCGTAGATTGACTGTTAGGCGACCGCCGGCCGCAGAGAAATCGAAGGGAGACCAAAGTCTCGTCAAGATGGGAAGCCAGAATACCAGAGGACCCTGGTTTGCTCAATCGCCATGGCCGGCCCGGAACAGGCGCTACTGCGCGGCTTGTGGCTCCCACCGTACATGCCAGCCAGTCTCGGCCGGCCCGACGCAGCCGGCCTCGGCCTGCCAGCGCCCACCGACCGAGACCAGTAGGCCATCGCAATATAGCAGAGGTACTCGCTCACGCAGCCAGGTGGGGATTGAAGCATCCTGCAGCAGATGCTTGAGGCTCTGGCTGGGCCTGCCCGCAGGCCTGATGGTTTCTCCACCCTGTCGATAGCGAACCTCCCACTCGCCTTCCCCGCGCAGACCACCCGGGCCAGGCTCGAAAAAAAGCCTGCCGTTGTCCGGCAGATCAACCTGTCTCGCTGGCTCGATTCGCTGCGGCCGCGGGACCGGCATGTGTTGCGGTAATAGCCACAGATACCCGCCTGCACGCATCAGACGATAGCGGTCGAGCGCGATGGAGGGCTGGCTGTCATGCCGTGCAGCGAGCTGACTGATCAATTCGTGATGCTGTCGCTGATCCGGCATTTGACAACCGTGTCGATGCAGCCAGAAGCGCAGCAGGTTCGCCTGCCGGGCACTGCTCAGGCCAAGCAGCGGCTCGGTCAACAGCGCCGGCCAACCGTGAAACCAGGGATCGCCTGGCGGCGGGGCAACTTGTCGCCAATCTTCTTCGGCGCGCTCATCGAGCAGCTCCAGGGCCTCACCAACGTGTCCGGCAAGCCGTAGCAAGCTATTATCGGCCATGGACCAGGTGGCCCGCATCCGCGGGAGAATGTCATGCCGCAATGCCGTGCGCGCGAAACGCAGATCGCTGTTGGCGGGATCCTCGATCCAGGTCAAACCCTGCTGCTGCGCCCAGCCATGCAGTTGGCTTCTCGACCAGTCGAGCAGCGGGCGAAACAGGATTCCCGATCCCAACGAGCGACGTAATGGCATGCCCGCCAGACCACGCAAGCCAGTCCCCCGGAGCAAACGAAACAGGAGCGTCTCGACCTGGTCGTCTCGATGGTGCGCCAGCAGCAGCACCTCGCCAGGCTCGAGTACCGCCTCAAAGGCAGCGTATCGTGCATCACGCGCTGCGTTTTCCACGCTGGCTCCGGGACCCACGCTTACCTGAACCACCCGTAACGGCACACCTGCACGACGGCACGCGTCTGCGCATTGCGCAGCCCAGCGATCGGCATCGGCGTGCAATCCGTGATGAACATGAACGGCAGAGATGGGCGGTAACTCGGACGAGCCCCGCAAAAGCGAAAGTGCGTAAAGCAGGACCATGGAATCCAGGCCCCCGGATAACCCCAGCCGCCAGGCTGGGGCATCCATGCAGGGCGCCAGCCTGTCGAGCAGCGCCTGCGGGTCAAACATGACTACTTGATACCGAAGGCCATCAGCCGCTCGTAGCGGGAATCGAGCAGCGAGTCGGCGTCGTGCTCGTCGAGCGAGGCCAGCTGTTCGAGAAGCTGCGCCTTGATTCGTGCCGCGGTTTCCTTCGGGTCACGATGCGCACCGCCCAGTGGCTCGCTGATCAGCGTATCGACCAGGCCCAGCTCCTTGAGTCGTCCCGCAGTAATACCCATGGCTTCTGCGGCGTCGGCAGCCTTTTCCGACTTTTTCCAGAGAATCGACGCACAACCTTCAGGAGAGATCACCGAGTACGTGGAATATTGCAGCATCATCAGCCGATCGCAGACGCCGATCGCCAACGCGCCGCCGGAGCCGCCCTCCCCGATAACGGTAGAGATGATCGGCGTCTTCAGGCGCGACATGATCTGCAGATTCCAGGCGATCGCCTCGCTCTGCCCTCGCTCTTCGGCGTCGATGCCCGGGTATGCGCCGGGCGTATCGATAAAGGTAATGATCGGCATGTGAAAGCGTTCGGCCAGCTGCATCAGGCGGCAGGCCTTGCGATAGCCCTCGGGCTTGGGCATGCCGAAGTTGCGACGCACTTTCTCCTTGACGTCCCGTCCCTTCTGGTGGCCGATGATCATGACCGCTCGACCATCGAGCCGGGCCATGCCACCGACAATCGCGGCGTCGTCGGCGAAGTGGCGATCACCATGCATTTCTTCGAAATCGGTGAAGATGTGCCGGATGTAATCCAGGGTGTACGGACGCTGTGGATGCCGCGCCATTTGCGCGACCTGCCAGCTCGACAGGTTGGAGAAGATGCTTTCGGTGAGCGAACGGCTCTTGTCTTCTAGTCGAGTGATCTCGTCGCCGATATTCAGCGAGTTATCGGTACCGACCAGGCGCAGCTCTTCGATCTTTGCCTGCAGGTCTGCAATAGGCTGTTCGAACTCCAAATACTTCTGACTCTTGCTCATAAGCGTCCATCATCCGCGGGGCGCCCGCCGGGGGCATCCGATTTTTTGTTGATTACCTTACGGGATTGAGCAGCCTGCGTCGAGCAAGCGGTCCCGGGGGTAGCAGTCATCTGTAGTGCAAGGAGACGCTGTCTTTGCCGAGCTGGTCACGCAGACTCTGGACCAGCTCATCAGCAGGCTCCACCCGCCACTCCTCGCCCAGACGCAGCAAAGCCGTGGCGTCCGGGCGGGTAACGTCGATTGTCACCGCGCAACCTCCCCGGTGTTTGCGCAGCAGGCTGGCGATCTGACTCAGGCAGTCCGGACCGTGACGAACCGTATCCATACTGATTCGCACGCTGTCGAGCAGACTGGTGCGCGCATCCTCGAGACTCATCACGCGCTTGGCACGCATCCGCAAGCCGCCGGAAAAGTCATCCTGGGCGACCTCGCCTTCGACAACCAGCAATGCGTCCTTCTGAAGCAGGCTCTGCGCCGCCTGAAAGGCGTCGGCAAACAGTGAGACCTCGATACGCGCGGAACGATCATCAAGGGTGACGAAACCCACCTTGTCGCCGCGCTTGCTTTTCATGACACGCATATCGAAGACCAGACCGGCGATGGTCTGGGCTTCCCGCGAGGGTTTCAGATCGATGATACGCTGCCTGGCGAAGCGACGAATTTCCTTCTCGTATTCATCGATGGGGTGCCCGGTGAGATACAGCCCCAAAGTCTCCTTCTCACCGCGCAGCCGCTCCTTGAACGACCACTCTCTCACGCGGCGGTATTGCTCGAAGACGTCGCGGTCGGTGGACGGACCCAACAGGTCACCGAACAGGTCATCATGCCCGCTATCGGCACTGCGTGCGCTCTGCTCGGCCGAGGCCATGGCCTCCTCCATTGCGGCAGCCAGAGCGGCACGATTGCGATCGATCTGCTTGAGGTAGGCCTGCTGTTCCTCATCGAAGAACGGACCCAGGCGATCCAGCGCACCGCTTCGAATCAATGCATCCATGACCCGCTTGTTGATGCGCTTGAGATCGACCCGCGCGCAGAAATCGAACAGATCATTGAATGGTCCACCGGCCTGGCGGGTCTGGACGATCGTCTCCACCGGGCCTTCGCCGACGCCCTTGATGGCACCGAGGCCATAGACAACGTCGCCTGCGTCGTCCACGGTGAACTTGAACTCGGAAACGTTCACATCCGGCGCCTTGATGCGCAACTTCATGCTGCGACACTCTTCGATGAGTGTCACCACCTTGTCGGTGTTGTGCATATCCGCAGACAGCACGGCCGCCATGAACGGCGCAGGATAATGCGCCTTGAGCCAGGCGGTCTGGTACGAGACGAGACCGTAGGCCGCCGAATGCGACTTGTTGAAACCGTAGCCGGCAAACTTCTCTACCAGATCGAAGATATTGCCTGCGAGATCGGCATCAATACCGTTGTTCTGGCAGCCTTCGAGGAAGATCGCGCGCTGCTTGGCCATCTCCTCGGGCTTCTTCTTGCCCATTGCCCGACGCAGCATGTCCGCTCCGCCCAGCGTATACCCAGCCATGACCTGAGCAATCTGCATCACCTGTTCCTGATACAGGATGATGCCGTAGGTTGGCTTGAGCACCGGCTCGAGGCCGGGGTACTGGTAGTCCGGATGCGGGTAGGAAACAATCGCCCGGCCGTGTTTGCGGTTGATGAAGTCGTCGACCATGCCCGACTGCAGCGGGCCGGGACGAAACAGCGCCACCAGTGCGATGAGATCTTCCAGACAATCCGGCTTGAGCTTCTTGATCAGCTCCTTCATGCCGCGCGATTCGAGCTGGAAGACCGCAGTGGTTTCCGCCTTTTGCAGCATGTGGTAGGTGGGCGCGTCATCGAGCGGAATGAAGTCGATGTTCAGCGGGTCCAGGCCCTTCTTGGCCTGCTCGCGGTTGATCGTCTCCATCGCCCAGTCGATGATGGTCAGCGTGCGCAGACCGAGGAAGTCGAACTTCACAAGTCCCGCAGCTTCCACGTCATCCTTGTCGAACTGGGTCACCAGACCCGCACCGGCCTCGTCACAATACAGCGGCGCGAAATCGGTCAGCTTGGTCGGCGCGATGACCACGCCTCCCGCATGCTTGCCGACGTTACGGGTAATACCTTCGAGCTTGAGCGCCATATCCCAGATTTCCTGGGCTTCCTCGTCGACCGACAGAAACTCGCGGAGTAATTCTTCCTGCTCGTAGGCCTTGGCCAGGGTCATGCCCACTTCGAAGGGAATCATCTTCGACAGCTTGTCGGCCAGACCGTAGGACTTGCCCTGCACCCGCGCCACGTCGCGTACTACCGCCTTGGCCGCCATGGTGCCGAAGGTAATGATCTGCGATACCGCGTTGCGGCCGTAGGCTTCAGCCACGTACTCGATTACCCGGTCGCGACCCTCCATACAGAAGTCGATATCGAAGTCGGGCATGGACACCCGTTCCGGGTTCAGGAAGCGTTCAAACAGCAGGTCATAGGCCAGCGGGTCGAGATCGGTGATCAGCAGGCAGTAGGCGACCAGTGAGCCAGCGCCCGAGCCCCGCCCCGGGCCTACCGACACGCCGTTCCCCTTGGCCCACTTGATGAAGTCCATGACGATCAGGAAGTAGCCCGGAAAGCCCATCTGGTTGATGATGTCGAGCTCGAAGTTCAGACGATCGACATAGACCTGACGGCGCGTTTGGTAATCCGGCGTATCCTTCGGCAGGATGATTTTCAGCCGCTCTTCGAGGCCTTCGAACGAGACCTGCTTGAAGTACTGCTCAATCGTCAGCCCTTCCGGAATCGGAAATTCTGGCAGGAAGTAGGTACCAAGCTGTACCTCGATGCTGCAGCGCCGGGCGATTTCCACCGAGTTTTCCAATGCCTCGGGGATATCTGCAAACAGCTCGGCCATTTCTTCGGGCGTTTTGAGGTATTGCTCCTCGCTGTACTGGTGTACGCGCCGCGGATCGTCGAGCGCGCGGCCTTCACCGATGCATACACGGGTCTCGTGCGCCTCGAAATCCTCGCGCTTGAGAAACCGGACATCATTGGTGGCAACAACCGGGCAATCGAAACGCTCGGCGAGTGCTACGGCCGAATGCAGGTACTCCTCGTCATGAGGACGGCTGGTACGTTGCAGCTCGAGATAGAACCGGTTCGGGAACACGCCCATCCAGTATTCGATGAGAGCGTCGGCTTCATACGGGTTGTTCGACAGAAGCGCTTGGCCGATTTCCCCATCCTTAGCCCCGGACAACGCAATCACCCCTTCGCTGGCTTCGGCAACCCACTCGCGGCGAATGGTCACCAGGCCATTGCGCTGGCCCTCGGTATACCCGCGGGAGACCAGCTCAGTCAGATTGCGGTAGCCCTGCTTGTTCATCGACAGCAGGGTCATGCGGGTGAGCTGGGTATCATCGTCGTGACCGACAACCCATATGTCCACTCCTGAAATCGGCTTGATGCCGGCGCCCATCGCCGCCTTGTAGAACTTGACCAGGCTGCACATGTTGTTCTGATCGGTCACCGCAACGGCAGGCATACCAGCCTCAGCGGTCGCCTTGATCAACGGCTTGATCTTGACCAGGCCGTCGACCAGAGAATACTCACTGTGAACGCGCAGGTGGACGAAGGAGACGGTCATAAAATTCCTGTAGGTGAAGCAGACTGCAAGAGAGCGATTGTAGCGACCAGGGGATGGCGGGACCAGTCGAAACAGGAGTTAACGACCGGCGACCGGCGCGCACCATCTCGGGAGCGGGATGAACTTAGCAGAGTATTGCGGCGAGTATGTGCATCCAGCAGATCGACCCCGAGAGGATTACGCAAGACGCCGCGACCGGCATGGATGGCGGAAGTGCCAAAAATGCAGGAGCAGTTTTCGGCGATCCTTGTAGGCTTCACCAAAACATCCATATTTCGGAGACTTGCTCCACCCTGCCGGGGACGATTTGCTGGTCCAGACATCAGTGTGGCTGCAAGACGTGTAGCTGGAGTTTATGCTCCACAGCGGAACAAGCAGCTCGGTC
>CAYZFU010000052.1:0-9961 GCA_964477725.1 uncultured Halopseudomonas sp. | reverse complement strand
CCACCGAGCCTTGCACAGACTCAGCCGACACCAAAGGAACCCCACACGAGTCATACGCCAGCCACAATCAAACCGGCAAAGACGCCGTCTCCAACTGCTCTTCGTCTCGCTCCGAAACAAGCACTTCCAACCCCAGCGCCTGCCGCACCGGTGCGAAAGAACGACGATGAATGGCAGTAGCGCCGAGCTCGGCCAGCGCTTGAAGGTGAAACGGCGTGGCATAGCCCTTGTGACTGGACAAGCCATATCCCGGGTAAACCAAGTCGAGCTCGCACATCTCCCGATCGCGAGCAACCTTGGCAAGAATGGAGGCAGCGGCAATAGCCGGTACGCGGGCGTCGCCCTTGATCACCGGCTCGCTAGGCATGGGCAAAACGGGGCAGCGGTTACCATCTACCAATACCCGGTCAGGACGAACCGATAAGCCAAGAACGGCCCGCTGCATCGCCAACATGGTGGCATGAAGAATGTTCAGCTGATCGATCTCTTCGACTTCTGCCCGAGCAATGCACCAGGCGATTGCCTGCTGTTGAATAATCGGAAAGAGCTCCTCGCGCCGCGCTTCGGTGAGTTTTTTCGAATCGTTCAAACCTTCTATCGGTCGCAGCGGATCGAGAATGACAGCAGCAGTGACTACCGCACCACATAGCGGACCACGCCCCACCTCGTCGACGCCAGCGACCAGCTGGACTTCGGGCAATACCCATTCCATGATGACCTGGTTCATGCCAGCCGACCTTTTTCTTTTACCAATTCAATGACAGCGTCCGCCGCCGCCCGATCGGCGTTACGACGCAACACATGATGCAGCTCGGTGAAGGTGGCCTGGGCCTGCTCCCGTTCGGGAGAGGGATCCAGCCGCTTCAACAGAGCCTCACCCATAGCCTCGGGCGTGGCGGCATCCTGCAGGAACTCGGGAACCACCTCACGGCGTGCAAGCAGATTGGGTAACGAGACATGCCCCACCTTGACCAGCCGCTTGAGGATACGGAAGGTCATACCGGCCATGCGATAAGCCACGACCATCGGGCGCTTGAACAGCATGGCTTCCAGCGTCGCGGTGCCCGACGCGATCAGAACGGCATCGCAGGCTGCGAGCGCCTCGTGCGACTGCCCGTCGAGCAGTTGAAGCCATATATCGACCTTACTCTCCGCGACGATCGTCTGCATCTGAGACATTCGATCAGCGTTGGCGCACGGCATGATGAAGCGCAACTCCGGCCGGCGCTCGGCGCACCATGCGGCGGTCTGCAGGAACAAGGCGCCGAGTTTGCGTAGCTCGCCGTTGCGACTGCCTGGCATCAGTGCGATCACCCGTGCGTCGGCAGGCAGACCGAGAGCCGCGCGCGCCGCACTGCGATCCGGCTTCAGCGGTATCTGATCAGCCAGGGTGTGCCCCACGCAACGCACCGGCACGCCATGTCGGCGATACACGTCTTCTTCGAAGGGAAACAGCGTTAGCATCAGATCGGTGGATTGCCGGATGCCCAGCACACGCTTTTCGCGCCAGGCCCACACTGACGGACTTACGTAGTGCACGGTAGGAATGCCTGCAGTCCGCAGCTTCTTTTCGATGTTCAGGACGAAATCGGGTGCATCGATACCAATGAACACATCCGGATCCTGCGCTTTGAAGAACTCGACCAGCTCCTTGCGAATGGCTAGTAGCTCCCTGAGCCGGCCAAGCACTTCAACCAGACCCATGACCGACAGCCGATCCATGGGTACCTGGCTAATCAGTCCTTCGGCAACCATGCGCGGGCCGCCTATGCCGATGAACCGCGCTTCGGGGTAATCGCGTTTGAGCGCGCGCATCAGACCCGCGCCCAGCGTATCGCCGGAAGCTTCACCGGCTACCAGAGCGATACACAAGGGGGAACGAACGGATGCGCTGGAGCCAGCCATGGTTTAGCGGGTAATGCCGCGCGTCGACGCCAGAATGGAATCACGGTACAGCGCTATTTCGGCAAACTCCGAAGCGCTGTCTTCCAGCACAGCCAACGCCTCCTGCAAGGTGAGACCTTGACGATATACGGTCTTGTAGGCGCGGCGCAGCGCGGCGACCAGCTCGGCGCTGTAGCCGCGACGACGCATGCCTTCAAAGTTCATTCCGTGAGCACTGGCCGGGTTTCCACCGACCATGACGAAGGCGGGAATGTCCTTGAACACCGCGCTGTTGGCTGCGCTCATCGACCAGGCGCCAAGCCGGCAGAACTGATGCACCGTGGTGTAGCCGCCAAGAATGGCGCCGTCACCGACATGAACGTGTCCGGCGATGGTGGCGTTGTTCGCCATGATGATGTTGTCGCCCACCACACAGTCGTGAGCCACGTGAACGTATGCCATGAGCAGATTGTTGCTGCCAATGGAAGTAACGCCCTGGTCCTGCACCGTACCGCGATGGATGGTGCAGCCTTCGCGGATGGTGTTGTTATCGCCAATCACCAGCCGTGTCGGTTCGCCGCGGTACTTCTTGTCCTGGCAATCTTCGCCGACCGAGGCGAACTGGAAGATCCGGTTGCCCTGTCCGATCGTAGTGGGTCCTTTGATCACGACGTGAGGGCCAACGACCGTACCAGCAGCGATTTCCACGTCCGGGCCGATCAGCGTCCAGGGCCCGACCTCGACATCATCAGCCAGCCGGGCGGCCGGATCGATGATTGCCTGAGGATGAATCCGAGTCATATCTTGCGTTCCGCGCAGATGATTTCAGCCGCGCAGACTTCCTGCGCGCCAACGGTCGCCCGGCAGGAAAACCTCCAAATCCCGCGCTTGTTGCTAAGATGCTGAGCCTCGAGCTGCAGCTGATCACCCGGCACTACAGGCTGACGAAAGCGCAGCTTGTCCGAGCCGACGAAATAATACAGCGTTCCGTCCGATGGCTTGACGTTCATCATCTTGAAGCCGAGCAGACCGGCAGCCTGCGCCATTGCTTCGATGATCAGCACGCCGGGCATGATCGGGTGTTGGGGGAAGTGCCCATTAAAGAAAGGTTCGTTGACCGAAACGTTCTTGTAGGCCTGAATGCGGCGATTCTCTAGATCCAGCTCCACCACCCGATCCACCAGCAGGAAAGGGTATCGGTGGGGCAGGTATTCTTTGATTTCGTTAATATCCATGTAGGCAAGCCTTGCAGTGAAATTGGTGCGCCGCAGCGCCGGTCAGGACTCTGAAGAATCCTGCGCAGCTGGAGTCACTGCCGCCAGATGCTTCTCCATTTGCTGCACCCGCTTGGCCAGCGAATCCAGCTGTCGTATCCGCGCAGCGCTCTTCTTCCATTCAGCCGCAGGCTGCATGGCCGTTCCAGAGGAGTAGGCACCCGGCTCGGTAATCGAGCGGGTAACCATGGTCATGCCGCTGACGAAAACGTTATCGCAGACTTCGATGTGGCCGACCATGCCGACGCCCCCTGCGATCATGCAGTGACTGCCTATACGAGTGCTGCCCGAGATTCCCACACAGGCCGCCATCGCGGTGTGATCGCCAATCTGGACGTTGTGCGCTATCTGGATCTGGTTGTCGAGCTTGACGCCGTTGCCGATGACCGTATCGGCGAGCGCGCCTCGATCAATGGTGGTGTTCGCACCGATTTCAACGTCATCACCAATCGTGACGCCGCCTATCTGTGCGATCTTTTCCCAACGGCCGCCGCTGTTGGCGAAGCCGAAACCTTCCGAGCCGATAACCGCGCCGGACTGAATCACCACCCGGGCGCCTACCCGCACGTCATGGTACAGCGTGACCCTTGGTGCGAGCCAACCGCCCTCGCCAATCCGGGAACGTGCACCGACATGACAGTGAGCACCGAGCGTGACGCCCGCGCCCACCTCAGCCTGAGCCTCGATCACCACATACGGGCCAACCGCCGCCTCTGGATGCACTTGTGCATCTTCGGCAACCACCGCTGTGGGATGGATGCCGGCGACATGACGCGGCTTGGGATCGAATCGATGAGACAGACGCGCGTAGGCAAGATATGGATCGCTGACGATCAGGGCATTACCGCCGAAGCCTTCCGCGTCGGCTTCGCGCAGCAACACCGCTTCGGCACGAGTCGTAGTGAGAAGCTTGCGGTACTGCGTATTCGCCAGGAAGCTCAGTTGGCCGGGGCCGGCATCAGCCAGCGTCGAGAGTCCGGTGATTGACCGAGTTCCGTCGCCAACCAGCCGGGCGTCGAGCGCTTCGGCCAGTTGCGACAGGGTCAGGCAGGTATCAGCCATGGTTTAACGGGCGCTGTTCAGGCGCTCGATGACCTGGCGGGTGATATCGAAGTCCGGCTTGACGTCCACCACGGCGCTGCGGTCGATGACCAGGTCGTAGTTGCCTGCTTGAATGACAGCCTGAACCGCTTCTTCGAGCTTGGGACGCAGGGTTTCGACAACCTGCCGCTCGTCCTTCGCGCGCTGCTCGTTCAGCTCGCGGGAAAGAGACTGAAACTCGCGCGCTTTCTGGCGAAATTCAAGATCGAGCTTTTCCTTCTCGGTCTGGCCCAGCTTCTCACCGTCCTGCTGCAGGCGTTCCTGCAGACGCTTGGCCTCGCTCTCGAGATTGCGCAGACGTTGAACCTGTGTGCCGTACTTCTTCTCGGCGTCGGCGGAATAACGCTTGGCAGCATCCGACTCGACGAGAGCCATCTGGTAGTCGAGCACGGCGATTTTCATTTCAGCCGCAGCCGGGAAACTGGCGAGCATCATCAAGGACATTGCTGCAACGCTAAATAACTTACGCACCTTCAACTGCTCCTGAGTTTTGTAGTGAGAGTGTCAGCTTCAGAAAGTCTGACCCAAGGTAAACTGGAAAACCTGGGTGTCGTCTTCCGCTTCGTCGTTCAAAGGCATCGCAAGGCTGAACCCGAGCGGGCCCAGAGCAGTCAGCCATGATAGACCGACACCGGCGCTGTAACGCAGTTGACCGGCATCTACGCTACCACAGCCCGGATTATCCCGGCCATTCAGCAACAGCGTGTTCGCACATTCTGTATCGAAAACATTACCTGCATCGAAGAACAGCACAGTACGCAGCGATCGCTGGTCGGTGACGAAGGGTGCCGGGAAGATGAGCTCAGCGCCGCCGGTGATCTTGACGTTGCCACCGAAGGGCAGCTGATCGCGGTCAGGATCTATTGTGGCCGGTGTGCTTCGCGGCCCTAGCGAGCTGTCGCGGAACCCGCGGACGGAGCCTATACCGCCAGCGTAATAATGCTCATAAAAGGGTACACGGCCCGTATCACCGAAGCTGCCGCCGTAACCCAGATTGGCATGCATGCGCAGCGTCAAGGTTTCGCTCATCGGCAGGAACCGCTGACCGCGATAGTCGATCTTGTAGAAACTCAGATCGCTGCCCGGAATGGTGGTCTCCACATTCAGGTTCTGCGAGAACCCGCGGTCCGGAAACACACCGCGGTTGAGCGTGGACTGCGACCAGCCGGCGTTGAACTTGAAGTTGGTGAACGAATCGCCTTCCTCGTCAAGAAAATTGACGATCTCCTGCACGGTATAGGTGCCGGTCTGGATATCGTCCTGTTGCGCGTTCAGTCCGAAGGAAAGACGCGAGGTATCGCTAATTGGGTAACCGATGTTGAACCCGCCGCCATAGGAGTCAACCGCATAACTGGATATGTCGACATTCAGCCGATCGTAGTCAGTGGTCCGGTAGAAGGCGTTGTATCCCAGGCTAACCCCGTCGACAGTGAAGTAAGGGTCGAGGAAGCCGAACGACAGGGACGTCTGATACTCGGACCGGTTGGCGCTGAGACTGACCCGGTTACCAGTGCCGAAGAAGTTGTTCTGACTGATCGAGCCGCCAAGAATCAGACCGGTACCCTGTGCGAAACCGATGCTGGCGGTAATCGAACCAGACGGCTGCTCCTCGACCGTATAGTTCACATCGATCAGATCTTCAGCCCCGGGGACCGGCACGGTTTCCACGTCGACTTCCTTGAAGAAGCCGAGGCGCTCGAGTCGCACCTTCGACTGGTCGATCAAATGAGTCGAGGCCCAGCCGCCTTCCATCTGTCGCATTTCACGACGCAACACTTCATCGTCAGTCTTGGTGTTGCCGCGAAAGTTGATGCGATTTACGTAGGCACGACGGCCCGGGTCAACGAAAAAGGTCACTGTCACGGTACGGTCGTCTTCGTGAACTTCCGGAATGGCGTTGACGTTGGCAAAGGTATATCCCTCGTTACCGAGGCGACGGGTAACCAGATCGCTGCTGGCGGTCATCACCCGACGTGAGAATACCTGGCCCGGCTCGACCAACAGCAACCGCTCGACTTCGCTTTCGTCTACTTTCAGGTCACCGGAAAGCTGGACGTCACGAACAGTGTAACGCTCGCCTTCGTTGATATTTACCGTGATATAGACGTTGCGCTTGTCCGGGGTGATCGATACCTGGGTAGAAGCGACGTCCATGTTGATGTAACCGCGGTCCAGGTAGTAGGAACGCAGACGCTCGAGATCACCTGAAAGCTTTTCACGCGAGTACTTGTCATCGTTGCGCAGGAACGAGAACCAACCGGAGGTGCTCAGTTCGAACAGATCGACCAGCTCCTCGGTCGGAAATACCGTGTTGCCGACCACGTTGATGTGCTTGATCGAGGCGACCTGGCCCTCGTCGACGATAATACGCAGCGCCACTCGATTGCGCGGCTCGGCAACGACTTCGGTTTCGATGTCTGCGGAATAGCGACCCTGGGCGACATACTGGCGAAGCAACTCGTTGCGTACACCCTCCAGCGTCGCCTGCTGGAATATCTCGCCCTCCGCCAGACCGGCAGCGCGCAGACCTTCAAGCAGGTCTTCGCTCTTCAGCGCCTTGTTGCCCTCGAGCTCAATGGAGGAAATGGAAGGGCGCTCGACCAGGTTGATCACCAGTACGTTGCCTTCGCGGCCAAGCTGAATATCCTGGAAGAAACCGGTACGGAACAGCGAGCGCGAAGCGTTGACCAGCTCCTGCTCGTCCACCTCTTCGCCAATATTCAGTGGCAGAGCACTGAACACGCTACCAGCCGAGACACGTTGCAACCCATTGACGCGAATGTCGGAGATACGGAAGGAATCTGCAAAAACTTCCGGCGCCAGGAGAATCATCAGTAGCGCAGGCAATAGGTAACGTTTCATGAAATCCGTTCTGACTGACTGGTTGAAATAATTGGCCGCCGCTAACTTGCGACAGCTCGGCTCTCATTGCTTTCTCGATCAGCCCAAACGGCTGATATCGTTGTAGATCGCAAAGACCATCACACCAACGATAAGGGTCAGGCCGATTTGCAAACCCCAGGCCTGAATACGCTCCGAGAGCGGCTTGCCCCGAACCCATTCCGCGACGTAATAAACCAGGTGACCGCCATCGAGGACGGGGATCGGCAACAGATTCAGTACGCCCAGACTGATGCTCAGGTAGGCGAGGAAGCTGAGAAAGCTTTCTGGACCGGACTTGGCGGAAGCGCCCGCCACTTTAGCAATGGTTATCGGGCCGCTCAAGTTTTTTGCCGAGACCAGACCGGTGAGCATTTTCTTCAGCGACTCGAGGGTCAGGACGGTCATGTCCCAGGTCTTGCCCAGGGCGACCGGTATCGCTACCAGCGGGTTGTAATCGATGCTGCGAACCATATGTTCCGGCCAGTCGAAAGAAGCCACGCCCGCTCCGATGAAGCCCAGGTTGCGACCCTGGCTTTCGCGGACACCTGGCGTCACTGCGAGTATCCGGGTGTCACCGTCCCGTTCGACGGTCAACTGCAGCGACTCGCCGGCGCTGTCCTGAATAGCCGGAACCACCTGCCGTACCCAGTCCTGTACCGGCTCGCCGTTGATCGCCAGAATCAGGTCGCCCTCCCTCAGGCCCGCCGCCTCCGCTGCGCCATCCGGACTGATCTGCCCGATGCGCGGCTCGACCACCGGCTGCCAGGAGGTTAGCCCCAAGGCCTCGATGGGGTCAGGCTGGTCTGCCCCGCGCAACCAGTCCTGAAGCGTCAGGGTATAACTCTGCGCCGCGCCACCCGGTGCTTCGCGGGCAATCACTTCAAGGCGGCCGGTTTCGCCCAGTCGCCGAATCAGCTGCAGATTGACCTCGTGCCAGCTGGGCGTAGCAACACCATCGATCTCCACCAGTTCCATGCCTTCGGCAAGACCGGCGCGCTCGGCGACACTGCCAGGCTCCACCGGGCCAAGTACCGGGGCGATAGTGGTAATGCCCATGACGGCAATCAGCCAGAATGCGACGATGGCGAGCAGGAAATTGGCAATCGGACCGGCGGACACGATGGCAATGCGCTTTTTGACATCCTTGCGGTTGAAGGCCTGGTCCAGTTCGGCTGGGTCCACGGGCCCTTCCCGCTCGTCCAGCATCTTCACGTAGCCGCCGAGGGGAATGGCGGCGATCGCGTATTCGGTACCGCGCTTGTCGCGCCAACTGAACAGTGCCTTTCCAAAACCCACGGAAAATCGCAGCACCTTTACGCCGCAGCGTCGGGCTACCCAGAAGTGACCGTACTCGTGGATGGTGACCAGCAGCCCAAGAGCCACGATGGTCGCAAGAAGGGTAAACAGAAGGTCCATTGACGCCTCGTTCGGGCGAGACAGTCAGAGACCTGCCTCAACCAGTCAAACTTTGTTTGCCAGCCAGGTGGCGGCATGCTCGCGCGCAAGCCGATCGGCATGAAGAATGTGTTCCAGATCGCGAACCGTTTCCGCCGGCAGGCTGCTGAGCGCGTCGTCGATGATAACAGGGATGTCGGTAAAACCAATGCGCCGAGCGAGAAACGCCTCGACGGCCACTTCGTTCGCTGCGTTGAGCACGGCGCTGGCGGTGCCGCCCGCTTCGGCTGCGGAGCGAGCCAGACGCAGACACGGAAAGCGCTCGGGGTCAGGCGCCTCGAAATCCAGACAGGCAACCTGCAGCAGATCCAGGGTGGCGACCCCCGAGTCGATCCGCTCCGGCCAGGCCAGGGCATGCGCGATCGGGGTGCGCATGTCGGGGTTGCCCAGCTGCGCCAGCACGGAGCCGTCGACGTACTCGACCATGGAATGAATGACGCTCTGCGGATGCACGACAATCTGCACCTGCTGCGGGGTGGCGTCGAACAGCCAGCATGCCTCGATCAGCTCCAGGCCCTTGTTCATCATGCTGGCCGAGTCCACCGATATCTTTTGGCCCATCGACCAGTTGGGGTGCGCACATGCCTGCTCCGGGCTTACGTCAGCCAGCTGGTCCAGCGGATATCGGCGAAAGGGCCCGCCCGAGGCGGTGAGCAGTATCTTCCGCACGCCGACGTTGGCCAGACCCTCGGCGTAGCGTGAAGGCATGCATTGGAAGATCGCGTTGTGTTCACTATCGATGGGTAACAGCCGAGCCCCGGACAACCTTACAGCGTCCATGAACAGGCTGCCGGACATGACCAGCGCTTCCTTGTTGGCCAACAGGACACGCTTTCCGGCCTTTACCGCGGCCAGGGTAGGCGCTAGCCCGGCGGCACCGACGATGGCAGCCATGACCGCATCGACACGCTCGTCGGCTGCAACGCTGGAAAGCGCTTCGGCCCCATGCAGAACGAGGGTTTGCCTGCCCGCCGATTCCAGCGTCGACTGCAAAACGGCCGCCTGCTTGCCGTCCGCTACCACGGCGTATACGGGATCGTGCTCCATGCATTGAGCCTGAAGCACATCCATCCGGCTATGGCCGGTCAGGGCAAATACCCTGTAGCGCCCCGGATGACGGGCGACCACATCCAGTGTACTGACCCCTATCGATCCGGTAGCGCCCAGAATGCAGATTTGACTAATGGTCACCCAAGGCGGCTCCCGACCAATAGCCAGCAGAGCGCGAACACCGGTATGGCGGCGGTCAGGCTGTCGATCCGATCCATGATGCCTCCATGACCGGGAAGCAGATTGCTGCTGTCTTTCATACCCTGTTCACGCTTGAACAGGCTTTCGGTAAGGTCGCCGACCACCGAGAACAG
>CAYZFU010000051.1:0-16710 GCA_964477725.1 uncultured Halopseudomonas sp. | reverse complement strand
GCTTGTCGTAGAAAGGCTTCGGCGCGCTGCAGATCGCCACGACGGTAATGAACCCAGCCAAGGCTGTCGATGATCGCCGGGTCGTCCGGGTCCAGCGAATGTGCTCGCTCGATCAGCTGAAGTGCTTCGTCGAGGCGCTCATTGCGATCAGCGAGCGTGTAACCCAGTGCGTTGAGTGCCATGGCGTTGTCAGGTTCACGAGCGATGATGGCGCGCAGATCTTCTTCGAAACCGGCGGTGTCGCCGAGTTGCTCGCGCAACATGGCTCGCGTGTAAAGCAGATCGCTATTCCCAGCGAACTCGTCCAGCGCCTGGGTGATGCGCTGCAATGCCAGCTGCAGATCGGCAGCGCTGAGTGCCTCGATTTCCAGCAAATAAAGCGGTAGCGCATGCTGGGGATAGACGCTGCGATCGGCGGCCATTATCTCGCGCAGATCTTCGATACGCTCTTGCCGGGCGAGCGTTTGCGCCAACTGCAACCGTGACGTGAGGAATTCGTTGCCCGGGCCCACGCTGCGCCATGCCTGAATGGCACGCTGATCGTCGCCAATTGCCTGGTACGCCAGGCCCAGATGGTACCGGGCCACCGTATTTCCTGGACTGGCCTGGTCGGCGCGCTCCAGATATTCGATGGCTGCCTTGGGATCGTCATTTTCCAGATTGACCAGCCCCAGTGTGAGCAGCAGCTCGGTGTCGTCTGGGTTCTGCCGGACAAGTTCCGCGAACTGCGTAGCTGCAGCGGCCATGTTGTCCTCGGCGACCAGCAGGCGCGCCATGAGCAGGCGCATGCGGGTATCGTCCGGAAATTTGCGCAACCCTTCCTGGAGTATTTCGATGGCCTGTTCGGTACGGCCCCGGTCGGCCAGCAAGCGAGCCTGAAGCATCACTGTCGGTTGGCTCGCGGCCTGGTCCGGGAGCGCTTCGAGCAGCGCCAGAGCTTCTTCGTTACGTCCCTCCTGCTGCATCAGCAGAGCGGAAGAAAACGTGATCTGAGCGTTGTCAGGGTACTGCTGGCGCAATCCTTCGAGTGATTGCAGCATGGATTGGCGCGTCTGCGCGTCGGTTTGTGCAGCGGCGAGCGCCAGGAAGTCGAAGTTGGTTTCGCCATGCAGGTCGAGCACGCGCTGCATGAGCTGCATGGCCTGCTCATGTTCGCCGGCGCGGGCCAGCTGCAGTGCTCCGGCTCGCAGGGCCTGCGGGTCGTTCGGGGCCACGTCGACCCACAGCAGCGCCATGTCCTTTGCCTGCTGATGCGCGCCAAGGAATTCGGCGACCTGCATCGCCCGGGCCACTACGCCTGCGTCGCGCGTCGTACGTGCCTGCTCTAGATAATTCTCCAGGGCAATATCAAAGCGGTTACGCTGCCCCGCGATTTCTGCCGCCAACAGCGCGTACAGGCTGTCCTTGCTGAACTGACCGTATACGACTTGCTCGGCCTGCTCTGGCTCTGGCGGAGACGCTACCGCCGGTTCGGCAGGAGCGGGCGCCGGACGCTCAGGGGCGAGGTGCGCGCAGCCGATCAGGCCGGCGAGCAGCGCGGCGAGCAAGGTGACTTTCATGGGGGGCTTGAGCGATTGGTTCATGCGTACCCGGTCGATGTCTGACGGACAATGATGATGACACAGGATGTGTCGCAAACCCACCGGCCGCAAGCGGGGAATTGATCGGTATCGCCTTACATAGGACAATTGCATGTTTTCTCACCCGCGTCGTCGGGTATATGAGGCGCCATGGGCTTTCTCGCATTCGGCATCAATCACAAGACTGCAGCGGTAGAGGTACGTGAGCGGGTGGCGTTTGCCCCCGATCAGCTCGCCGACGCGTTGCAGCAGTTGCGCGAGGATACCCCGACGCAGGAAGTGGCGATCCTGTCGACCTGCAACCGCACCGAAATCTATCTTTCGCAGGATCATCCCGATGCCGATGCCATCATCCAATGGGTGGCCCGCTTTCACGGTATGACTGTTGAGGAACTGGCGCGTTGCAGCTATCTGCATCGGGATGCCGGCGCGGTCCGCCACATGATGCGGGTTGCTGCCGGGCTCGATTCCATGGTGCTGGGCGAGCCGCAGATTCTCGGCCAGATGAAGGATGCCTGGCAGTCGGCGCGCACCGCCGGGACCCTGGGTCCTTACCTGGACAGACTGTTCCAGAGCACCTTCAACACCGCCAAGCAGGTCCGTACCGATACCGCCATAGGCGAGAATCCGGTGTCGGTGGCATTCGCTGCGGTCAGTCTGGCTCGTCAGATATTTTCCGACCTGCGGCGCAGCACCGCGCTGCTGATAGGCGCCGGCGAGACCATCGCATTGGTGGCTCGCCATCTCTACGAGCAGGGCGTGCAGAAGATCATCGTTGCCAACCGCACCCTGGAGCGCGCCGAGCTGCTCAGCGAACCGCTGGGTGGGCAGGCCATCCTGCTTAATCAGATTCCCGATGTGCTGGCGCAGTGCGACATCATCATCAGTTCCACCGCCAGCCCCTTGCCCATCCTCGGCAAGGGCGCGGTGGAACGTGCCTTGAAGGCACGCAAGCGCAGCCCGATGTTCATGGTGGATATCGCCGTGCCGCGGGATATCGAGCCGGAAGTCGGTGATCTGCGAGACGTATACCTGTATAGCGTGGACGACCTGCATGAGGTGATCGAAGAGAATCGGCGCTCGCGTCAGGGTGCGGCCGAGGCCGCAGAACGGCTGATCGATCTGGGCACCGACGAATTCATGCAGCGCCTGCGTGCGCTAGCAGCGGTGGACGTACTCCGTCGCTACCGGCAGAAAGCCGAGCATTTGCGGGACCAGGAACTGGCGAAGGCTCAGGCGCGTCTCGAACGGGGTACTGACCCGCAACTGGTACTGGCTGAGATGGCGCGCTCACTGACCAATAAACTTCTTCACGACCCCAGTGTACAGCTCAAGCAGATGAGCGCCGAAGGGCGCGCCGAGGCGCTGACGCTGGCCCAGGAGCTGTTCGCCCTGGACGAAGACATGCATTCCGTACAAGGCAAATCATGAAGGCATCTCTGCTGAATCGTCTGGACACTCTGAGCGAACGTTTCGAAGAACTGGCCGCGCTGCTGAGCGACGCGGAGGTGATAAGCGATCAGACCCGCTTCCGCGCGTACTCCAAGGAATACGCCGATCTGGAATCGACCGTTCGCTGTTATGCCGAGTGGCGCAAGGTCGAGGCCAACCTGGCCGAAGCGCGAAGCCTGCTCAAGGACAGCGATCCGGACATGCGCGAGATGGCCGAAGAGGACCTGCGCGAATCGGGCGAACGGCAGGCGGAACTCGAAGTCGAACTCAATCGCCTGCTATTGCCGCGCGATCCCAACGATGAGCGCAACGTGTTTCTGGAAGTGCGTGCCGGAACGGGCGGCGACGAAGCGGCAATTTTTGCCGGTGATCTGTTTCGCATGTATTCGCGGTACGCCGAGCGCCAGGGCTGGCGCGTCGAAGTACTCTCGGAAAACGAGGGCGAGCATGGCGGTTACCGGGAGGTGATTGCCCGGGTCGAGGGCCAGTCGGTCTACGGCAAACTGAAATTCGAATCGGGCGCGCATCGTGTGCAGCGCGTACCAGAGACCGAGTCGCAGGGACGTATTCATACCTCGGCCTGCACCGTGGCGATCCTTCCCGAGATGGACGAGCAGGCCGCGGTCGAAATCAACCCTGCCGACCTGCGAGTGGACACCTATCGTTCGTCCGGCGCCGGCGGACAGCACGTGAACAAGACCGACTCGGCGATTCGCCTGACGCACTTGCCGACCGGCATCGTGGTCGAGTGCCAGGAAGAGCGTTCGCAGCACAAGAACCGCTCCAAGGCGATGAGCCTGCTGCAGTCGAAACTGGTCAGCCGCCAGCGCGAGGCGCAGGAACGGGAAATCTCCGACACGCGCCGTCAGCTGGTAGGCTCGGGGGATCGGTCCGAGCGCATTCGTACCTATAATTTTCCCCAGGGACGCCTGACCGACCACCGCATCAATCTGACGCTGTATAGCCTGGACCAGATCGTTCAGGGCGATCTGGATAACGTCATCGATCCGCTGCTGCGTGAGTATCAGGCAGATCAGCTGGCGGCCCTGGACCAGGGATGAGCGCGACGGTAGCGGCACTGCTGGAGCAGGCCGAGTTACCGGATTCGTCGAGTCCGCGGCTCGATGCCGAGCTGCTGCTTGCGCATGTTCTGAACAGGCCGCGCAGCTTCCTGCGCACCTGGCCGGAACATGTCCCGACGCCAGACGAGCTGCAGCGCTACTCGCAGCTGATGACCCGGCGCAGGGCGGGCGAACCTGTCGCCTATCTCCTCGGCCGGCAGGGCTTCTGGAATCTGGATCTTCAGGTAGCTCCCTCGACGCTGATTCCGCGTGCCGACACCGAGACGCTGGTCGAAGCGGCACTCGATCTGGCGCTGCCGGCCGAGGCGGCAGTGTTGGATCTGGGCACCGGCACCGGTGCGATTGGGCTGGCTCTGGCAGGTGAAAGACCGGGTTGGCATATCCTCGGCTGTGATCGCATAGGCGATGCGGTCCGGCTCGCGACGAGCAACGCCACACGGCTTGGCGCTGCTAATGTCCGTTTTGTGCTCAGTGACTGGTTCAGTGCACTTGACCCATCCGCGCGCTTCAATCTGATCGTTTCCAACCCGCCATACATCGCCGAAGATGACCGGCATCTGGGTCAGGGCGACGTGCGTTTCGAGCCGGTTTCGGCACTGGTCAGCGGGTCGGACGGGCTCGATGACATTCGCAGCATCATCGAGCAGGCCCCTGCATTTCTCAGCGCGTCCGGCTGGCTGCTGCTCGAACATGGCTGGGACCAGGCGGAGTCGGTCGCCTCGCTGCTGAATAGTCGAGGCTTCGGGGATATCTTCAGTCGCTGCGATATCGGCGGCCATCAACGTGTAACGGGGGGACGCTGGCATGCATGACGATCAGCTGCTGCGCTACAGCAGGCAGATCCTGCTCAAGCAGGTCGACGTGGCCGGTCAACAGGCGCTGCTCCAGGCGCGGGTGCTGATCGTCGGCCTTGGCGGTCTGGGCTCGCCAGCGGCGTTGTACCTGGCTGCTGCCGGTATCGGCACGCTGCTGTTGGCCGATCCCGATGAGGTCGACCTGAGCAATCTTCAGCGGCAGATCATCCATCAAGCCGGGAACATCGGTCACAGCAAGGTCGACTCGGCGGTTCAGAGCATCGCGGCGCTCAATCCGCAGACCGAGCTCGTACCGTTGCCGCTCGCCCTTGCTGATCGGCAGCTGGACGAGGCAGTCGCTTCGGCGGATGTCGTCCTCGATTGCTCGGACAATTTCGCTACCCGCCAGGCCGTCAATCGTGCCTGCTTTGCTGCCCGCAAGCCGCTGGTTTCCGGCGCGGCAATCCGGCTCGAGGGCCAGCTCAGCGTTTTCGACCCGCGTCTCGACGTCTCTCCCTGTTATCAATGCCTGTACGGAACGGGCGACGAGGCCACGTTGAGCTGCAGTGAAGCCGGCGTACTAGGGCCTCTGGTCGGCATGGTTGGCAGCCTGCAGGCGCTCGAGGCGATCAAGCTGATCGTCGGGTTCGGCGAGCCACTGGTTGGACGCCTGCTACTGATCGACGCGCTCGAGTCCCGGTTCAGGGAAATGCGGTTGCGTCGCGATCCGGCGTGTACGGTCTGTGCCGGTCGGACGAGCGATGCGTAACGCTCCGATCGGCATCTTCGATTCAGGGGTGGGCGGGCTCTCGGTATTGCGCGAGATCGAGCGTCTGTTGCCCGGTGAGTCACTGCTTTACGTGGCTGACAGCGGCCATGTTCCCTACGGCGAAAAGTCTCCCGACTACATTCGCCAGCGCAGCCGGGCAATCAGCGAATTCCTGCTCGATCAGGGCGTGAAAGCGTTGGTCGTTGCGTGCAATACCGCTACGGCGGCGGCGGTGGCCGATATGCGCGAATGCTTCACGGTGCCGGTCATTGGAATGGAACCGGCGGTCAAGCCGGCGGCGGCAGCGACTCGTAGCGGGGCAGTAGGTGTGCTGGCTACCACAGGTACGCTACAAAGCGCCCGTTTTGCCGCGCTGCTTGATCGGTTCGCCGGCTCGGTCAGTGTGCATACACAGCCCTGCCCGGGGTTGGTCGAGCTAATTGAAGCGGGGGAGTTGACCGGGCCCCGGGTGGAGCAGTTGCTGCGCGGCTTTAGCGCCCCGCTCATCGAGTTGGGTTGCGATACGCTCATTCTCGGCTGCACGCATTATCCCTTCGTCCGGCCGGTGCTGCAGGCGCTGGTACCCGAAGATGTCGTGATCATCGACACCGGCGCCGCAGTGGCACGGCAGTTGGCGGCTCGTCTGGGCGAGCGTGACATGTTCGCCCAAGGGCAGGCTCAATCGACCCGCTTCTGGTCGAGCGGCGAACCGGAAGCGCTTGAGCGCGCGCTTCCCGCGTTGTGGGGCGGGAACGCAGCGGTGCTGAGGTTGTCCGTTTAGAAGTACGGGGCGACCCGGCAGGAATCATGACGCAAGGAACACAATCCATGAACAAACGCGGTCTGTTACTTGGCTGTACATTGGCAGTTTCCAGCTTTACTCCCCTGGCCCATGCAATTGACGGCATCACACTCGAGGCAGGTCGCAGCTCCGAGTCGACCGACACCTATCGTCTCTCTGCCCAGTTCGACTTCGGCACGACGCTCTGGCAAACGCAGTCTCGTAACGTCCGTCTCGGCGGGTATTGGGATGCGGGCGTGGTGCGTTGGAGCGGTCTCGATACCACCAGTGTCGGCATTTCACCGGTGTTGCGACTCGAGTTCGGCCAGGGCGGTGCGATGACGCCCTTCCTCGAACTGGGCATCGGGGCGGCGTACTTCACACGCAGCAGTATCAACAACGGCGATCCGGACCTTGGTTCGCGGTTTCATTTCGAGGACCGGCTCGGTGCGGGGTTGCGCTTCGGCGGCGGCTCGGAGCTCGGCGTGCGCATTTATCACTATTCCAATGCCGGGTTGAAAGAGCCTAACCAGGGCATCGAGAACGCAACGCTGTACTACCGACTGCCCATCTGAGACTTCGAGCCGGCGGGCCGGGCCTAGCGCAGGCCCTGCTCGTCCTGCAGTTTCCGTAGACGCTCCTGCTGACGATACATCCTGGCGAAGCCATGCAGCAGCGGAAGCAGGCACGCCCAGATCAGCGCAACGATAGCCAGCGTTCTGGTCGTGCCAAGTCCCAGGCGGAATTCGGTGAGTTGCGCGCCAACCCAGTAGGCAAACGCGCCGGCGATCGCACCGGTGGCGGCCGTCAGCCACCAGCTTCGGCGCGCCCAGATCAAGCAATGGTTCAGTGTAGTGCCGAACAGCGCCCAGGCCAGCAACAGCCAGAGCGGGACCAGGTCTGGGTCGCCTGGCAGACGGAACAGATGCATCTGCAGCAGAAAGGAGTCCAGCGCGCCACCCGCGAGCATCACGGTTATCACCAGCTTGCCTTCGTCTCGCCAGGAACTGATCCAGGTAAAGTGCACAACTAGGATCGCCAATGGCAGCAACAGCCACCAGGATGTTCCGCCCAGCAGGCAAGCGAACCAGCCGATCTGAAACAGCAGTGCGTTGGCGATCATTTTTGCTGGCATGTCACTCTCTCGCTCGTTCTCGCAGCGGCTTGCGTCTGCATCTGCTACTTTGGCTCATGATAAAGCATCCGGCGCCGGTCGCGAGGCTGGGGAGTCTTCGTTATTTCATCAAGCCCCACGGAAAGCTGCGATGGCCCGCTGGCGGCTCGCTTTCAAGTCGACGATTGGCCGCGGATAGCCGAGCTCTGCGAGCCGTGCCTGGGAAAGCGGCTGGTGTATCTCCCGCGGCGAGAGGGAGCTCAGCTCGGGTACCCATTCGCGAATGAAAGCCCCGTCCGGGTCGAACTTCTGCGCCTGGGTAGCCGGATTGAAGACCCGGAAGTAGGGCGCCGAGTCGGTACCTGTCGAAGCACTCCATTGCCATCCGCCGTTATTGGCGGCGAGCTCTCCATCGATCAGGTGACGCATGAACCAGCGTTCTCCCTCCTGCCAGTTGATCAGCAGATTCTTGCAGAGAAACATCGCGGTAAGCATGCGCAGGCGGTTATGCATCCACCCTGTGGCCAGCATCTGGCGCATTGCCGCGTCAATGATCGGAATCCCGGTCCGGCCGTTCTGCCAGGCTTCCAGCCCCTCGGGGTCGTGTCGCCAGTTGAAATCCTGGTATTCGGCGCGAAATGCCTTGCCGCGCGAAACATGCGGATAGCATACGAGAATGTGTTTGTAGAACTCCCGCCAAAGCAGTTCGTTGATCCAGCTCACCGCGCCGGGGTTGCCCGAATCGAACTCGCCGAGATTGTGTCCAATCGCAGCGTGCAGACACTGGCGTACCGAGATCACGCCACTGGCCAGGTAGGCCGAGAGCCGGCTGGTGCCGTCGATGTCGGGCCGGTCCCGGGTCTGTTCGTAGTCCTCGAGCAACTGCCCAGTAAACAACGCGAGCCGGTCCGCGGCGGCTAGTTCCCCGGCAGGCCATAGCTTGCGAATGGTTTCCGAGATTGCCTGAAACCCCGTCACCCGCTCTGGTACGGGATCCGACGATATCGACAGCGGTTGCTGGCGCTCGGGCGCCGGCAAGCAGGCTGGGAGCTGACGATGCAATGCGCTGTATGCCTGTTTGCGAAACTGGCTGTACACCTTGTACATGGTTCCCGACTGTGTCAGCAGGGTGCCTGGCCTGAATAGCGTATTGTCGACGTGACGCTGGCAGTCCAGGCCGGCTGCGGTGAATGCATCGGCCACCGCCTGATCGCGCTGTTGTTCGTGCACGCCGTACTCGTCGTTGAACGAAATGCTCGAAGCCTGCATGCTTTCGGCCAGCTTGATCAGAGCTCGCGGCGCATCGTGCCAATGCTCCACGTCAAGCAGCCTTAGCGGGATATTGCGTTCGTCGAGCTTGCGACTCAGTTCGTTCAGATTGCGTAGCCAGAAATCGACCTTGCTGGCTGCCTCTTCATGCTCGCTCCAGGTTGCCGGCGTGATCAGATACACGGCGACCACCTGTCCCTGCTGGCTTGCGCGCCACAGAGCGGTATTGTCATGTACGCGCAAATCGTTGCGCAGCCAGCACAAGTGAATGCTCAAAACGGACCCCGCAGTTCCTGACTGACCCTGGCATAGGCGCCACAGGGAGACTCGCCGGTGGGCACAATGCCCAGCGCCTGCAACCCGGTGTGATGAATCAGCGAAGCGGGCCCGGCCAAATATACCGGCAGGCTGACTTGCTGCATCAGTGCCGGCAATTCCCGGCGTAGCTGCTCGTTGGTGAGTGCCTGATAAGCGTAGAGGACGATTGCCTGTCGTGGCTGCCGCTCCGCCATCAGCCCGAGCTCAGCGACCGGGACGCTCCAGTCGAGCAGCTCGACGCGGCGTCCGCTTTGGCTGAGCATGGCGGCCAGCAGCCAGAAGCCCGGCTGGCGCGAATCTTCGGAAAGGTTGCTCAGCAACACCGATGCGCCAGGGTGCAGGCAGTTGTTCTGATAAATCCTCGCCGATACCCTGGCGCGCAGCCAGGTGCAGGCGAACGCGCGTTCTACCGCGTCGCCAAACCGACCGGCCCAGCGGAGCTGAAGGTCTTCGAGTGCCGGTTCAAGCAGCCTCTCGCAAGCCAGGTGAATGGGATAACTGCTAATTGCCTGGTTGTAAACGCGATCGGCCTGTTCGACATCGAAACCCAGCAAGCCCTCCAGCAGGTCACGCCGCCATTCGCCCCAGGGCGAGTCGTCGAGGTCGAGAGACAGGCTGGGTCGGCTCAGTAGCTCGCGCACATGACTGACCGCCACGCCACGCCCCAGCCAGGCGACGATAGTCTGGATCTGTTCGACATTGGCTGGCGTGTACAGTCGATGGCCCTTGGGTGTGCGGTGGGGCTGAATCAACCCGTAACGTCGCTCCCACGCGCGCAAGGTGACCGCGGTGACTCCGGTGAGTCGCGCGACTTCGCGGATCGGCAACAGATCGACGCTCGGCATGCTCATGCAGCTTTCCTAGATCGCATTGCGCAGGCTCAGTTCGGCCGGATAAGGCTGCAGGTACGCCTGGCTGTCCAGGTAGGCATCCGGATGGTTAAGCAAATGGTGCTTGAGCAGGGTAACTGGGACTACAAGGGGCACCATTCCGAGGCGGTACTGCTCGATGAGATCTTGCAGTTCCGACTTTTCGTGGCCGGCCAGGGCGCGTTTGAAGTGGCCGGCAATGTGCTCCAGTACATTACTGTGGGAGCGACGACTGGCCTTGCGTTTCAACGAGACGATCAGGTCGGCGAAATAATCTTCGGCCAGCCGCTCCAGGTCGCAGTCGCGCAGGTTGGCGAGCAGTCGGCCAAGGCGGCGGTAAGCCTGAGGATCGTGGGCCAGTAGCAGATATTTGTGGCGGGAATGAAAGTCGATCAGCCGGACCCGGGTGAGACCGTTATCGATTAACTGCTTCCAGGCCGCCGTGACCGTCACCCGCATGACGAAATTTTCCCGTAGCACGGGGTCGTGCAGGCGGCCCTCTTCTTCGACGGGCAGCAAGGGGTTGGCCTGCATCAGCGCCTTCGCGAAGAGTCCGCTACCGGTTTGCGGTGCAGGTTGACCGTTGTCCAGATAAACCTTGACCCGCTCCATGCCGCAGCTCGGCGACTTTTGCATGAGGATAAAACCACAGAGGTGTGGATGCATCGCCGCCACTGTCTCGCCATAGACGGATAGTTCGTCGGTGACCTCCAGGCTCGCATCCCGCGTACCTACCGCGCGGGGAGCGGAAGGCTCCCCCACCAGGCGTACCGGCTGGCGCGGTGTACTCAGGCCAACAGCGATCTCGGGACAGAACGGCACCAGGTCGAACCATTGGCCTAACTGTTCGGTGCACAGGGAAGAATGCTTGTGGCCGGCGTTGAACCGCACCGGGCTGCCGGTCAGGCAATCGCTGATGCCGATTGGTATGCGGGCTGGCGTCTGGCGGTTCATGGAAGCCTCTCCTATACAAAATACTGTACGTGTACAATAAAATTCTACACGAGCCATGCGTTTGTACAAGCGAAGGCGTGGTCAACGCCAACCGGCAATCCATATGTCCCGGTTTTTCAGCTGGCGCCAGTCGATACGCGTGATGCGCCCCGTGATCACCGCTTCGATATCGACATCCGCCACCCGTTCCAGCTCGTCCAGATACATCTCGACCACCATGAAATGGCGCTCGCGGCTCACCGGGCTCACCGCGGTCCACTTTGAATGCATCAGTTTGGCCGGGTTGATCCGGCTGGCCGAAGTGCGCTCAGACGACACTGTTCGCAGCCTGCCGTCCGCTTAGCCAGGCGCCTTCGATGCGTCCCGACAGGCACCAGTCGCCGCAGACATACAGGCCCAGTTCGGGGGCAGCCAGAGCTCCCCATGCGTAAGGCTCCACGGAGCGTGCGTAGAGCCAGCGATGGGCTATGCCTTGGTCGGCTTCAGGCAACTCCAGCCCGAGCACCTGAGCGAAGGCATCGGTCAGTCGTCGAGTAACCTCGTTTGCGTCGGTGGTTTCGTGTTGCGCTGCCCAATCGGCGCTCGACTGGATGATCCAGCTGTCCGCGCCGGAACGGCCCGGCTTGCTGAGGTGTCGTGATATCCAATCCAGTGGTCCGTGGCGAACGAAACAGGCCTCCACTTCGGTTGGTAGCGCTTGGGTGAACGAGAGCGCCACTGTCCAGCATGGCGCGACGCGTACCTGCCCAGCTGCCTGAGCGAGGTGGGCCGATGCCTGCAGCAACGGGATCGCCTGCGGAGCGGGAGTGGCGACCAGAACGCGATCGAACGGACCGTATATTTGGCCGCCATCGTCAAGCAGGCTCCAGCGCTGCGCATCGCCGCGCTGCAGCTCGACGATGCGCACGCCGCTTCGCAGGTCGAGACCTTCGAGCAAATGGCGGGACAATGCCGTCATCCGTGGCGACCCCACATAGCGATGCTGTGCGTCAGGGGAAACAGCGAGGCCGCCGCCATCGAACCGATACATTCTGGGAGACCATACGGCAGCCCAGCCAGCATCCAGCCAGCGCTGCAGCTCCAGGCGAAAGCGCGGGTCCCGGGCAGTGAAGTATTGAGCGCCCATATCAAGCTCGCCGAGTTCGGTACGCTTGCTGCTCATCCGGCCACCGCTCCCCCGGCTCTTGTCGTAAAGCACCACGGAGTGGCCCTTGGCGGTTAGTGTTCGTGCGGCGCTTATGCCGGCCAGGCCGGCACCAATAATGGCGATGCGAAGCGATTTCATGAATTTTCCGATCGAAGAGCTAGATTTATACGCAAGTTGTACATACAGATATCTGTGTATAGCATTGCCGATCTGCGAACTGACTTCAAGTTCGGCGGCGGTGAGCCTGGTACGTTAACCGTGGCATGATTTCGTTCCGCTGCAGGCGAGGAGTTCCTTATGCATATTCTGTTGACCGGAGGTACCGGCCTGATAGGCCGTTCGTTATGTGGGAGTCTCCTCGCCGACGGGCACCGTGTCACTGTGCTTTCGCGCAGGCCCCGGCAGGTCCCCGCGCTATGTGGCGCCGGAGTTCGTGGTGTGGAAGCGCTCGCTGAATTGACCGAAGATGGTCCCGACGCGGTAATCAATCTCGCAGGTGCGCCGATCGCGGACAGGCGCTGGTCCCCGGCTCGCAAGGGCCAATTGTGGGCAAGCAGGGTGACGCTCACCGAACGACTGGTCGCTTGGCTGGGAACCTTGCCCAGTAGACCCTCGGTACTGATCAGCGGTTCGGCAGTCGGCTGGTATGGCAATACCGGCGACACGGCTGTCGACGAAACACATCCGCCGCGGTCCGGCTATACGCACACGTTGTGTGACGCATGGGAAACCGCAGCGCAGCGCGCGGCTGCTCACGGAATTCGAGTGTGTCAGGTCCGCACCGGGCTGGTGCTGGCTCCTGACGACGGCTTCCTGCAGAAAATGCTGTTGCCGTTTCGCATGGGGCTCGGCGGCCCGATCGGCTCGGGGCAACAATACATGCCCTGGGTGCATCTGCATGATGAAGTGGGCATCATTCGCCATCTGCTGACCCACGAACAGTGCAGGGGTCCGTTCAACGCGACCGCTCCGAAACCGGTCAGCAACAGGGAGTTTGCGCAACAGCTGGGCCGTGCTCTGCACCGTCCGGCGCTGCTTCCTTTACCCTCCGCAGCGCTCAAGCTGGGGCTGGGCGAAATGGCCGAGCTGCTCCTGGGTGGCCAGAATGCAGTGCCGCGCAAGGCGCTGGAAAGCGGATACACTTTCCGCTTCACCGAGCTCGAGTCCGCTCTGAGCGACGTACTCGACTCGAAACACTGATTAACATGAGAGAGGTAGTACATGTCTGCACGCGGGGTATTGCTGGTTAATCTGGGCTCCCCTGCCAGCACCGAGGTGGCGGATGTGCGCCGCTACCTCAACCAGTTCCTGATGGACCCCTTCGTGATCGATCTGCCCTGGCCTGCGCGGAGGCTGTTGGTCAGTCTCATCCTGGCCACCCGGCCGAAACAGTCGGCTGAAGCCTATGCTTCGATCTGGTGGGAGGAAGGCTCGCCGCTGGTAGTGCTCAGTCGCCGTGTGCAGCAGGCGGTGCAAGCCAAGCTCGATATGCCGGTGGAACTGGCCATGCGTTACGGCGAGCCGTCGATCGAGCGGGGCATCCTGGCGCTGGCGGCGCGTCCCGGCGTCAAGGAAATCCTCTTCATCCCACAATATCCGCAGCATGCCGACAGCACCAGCACGACTTCGATCCGAGAAGCCGAGCGCGTCATTGCCAAGCACCGTCTCAGCGTTCGGCTCACCGTGATTCCGGCGTTCCACGATCGTCCCGGTTACATGGAGGCATTGGTCACCAGTGCAAGGCCGTACTTCGAGCAACCGTTCGACCATCTGCTGATGAGCTATCACGGGCTGCCGGAGCGGCACTTGCGCAAGGCCGATCCCACCGGTAGTCATTGTCTGAACTATCCGGATTGCTGTGAGCGTCCATCGGTAGCCCATGCGACCTGCTACCGCGCCCAGTGCACGGCGGTCTCGACGGAGTTCGCCGCAAGAATGGGGCTGGCCGAAGGGCAGTGGTCGCAGGCGTTTCAGTCGCGTCTGGGCCGGGCGAAGTGGATCGAGCCCTATACCGAGGCGCGTATCGACGAACTGGCGGCACAGGGCGTCAAGCGGCTGCTGGTGATGTGCCCGGCGTTTGTCACCGACTGCATCGAGACGCTCGAGGAGATTGGCGACCGGGCACGCGAGCAGTTTACAAAAGCCGGTGGGCAAGAGCTGGTATTGATTCCTTGCCTGAACGACCATCCGCACTGGATCGCTACCCTGGCCCAGTGGTGTCGGACCGAGCCGACTGCAGTCTAACGGGTTTCAAAGTGCCTGGTCGCTTCGCTCAAGCCATTGCGACAGCGCCAGGCGAACGCCCAGTCCAACCAGCACCAGCCCCATTGCTCGGTCGAACCAGTGGCCCATGCGCGAAAACGCCCGCCGCACCCGCGGGTGACTGAACAGTGCGGCAACCAGGCAGAACCAGGCCCCGGTCGCAAAAGCCAGATACAGCCCATAACCAGCCTGCACCGGTAACGGCGTGTCGTGGGAAATCACGACGGTGAACAACGAGAGGAAAAACAGCGTGGCCTTTGGATTGAGCCCGTTGGTGATGAAGCCCTGGGTGAAGGCGCGGCGTGGCGACAGCTGTTCGAGCCGGCTTCCCTCGGCATTGAGCACCTGAGGTTGCGAGCGCAGCGCCCGCAAACCTATATACAGCAGATACGCTGCTGCCGCCCATTTCATGAGATTGAACAACCACACCGACTGCGACACGATCAGCCCGATGCCGAGCAGTGAATAGGCAACGTGAACCAGTATACCAGTGCCGATGCCTGCCGCAGTCATCAGACCGATCTGTCGGCCGAGGCTGACGCTGTTGCGGATCACCACGGCGAAGTCCGGTCCAGGGCTCATGACTGCCAGCAGATGCACCAGCGCAACCAGCAGAAATTCTTCCAGATACATGGACGGCTCCGGGCAAAACGACCATTCTAAACGGTCTGACATCGGCAAGACAGGCACAGTGACCATGGCAAACAGCCTATCAGCGGTATTCCTCGACCTTTCCACGCTGGATCGCAACGACCTCGATCTCACGCCCCTGGTGACGGCTGCTTCAAATGTCGAGCAGTTCGATACCACCACCGCCGAACAGGTAATCGAGCACATCGGCGACCACCAGGTCGCGATCACCAACAAGGTGGTTATTGACGAGGCGGCGATGCAGGCCTGCCCGCAGCTGAAACTGATCCTGATTGCCGCCACCGGTATCAACAATGTCGATCTCGACGCCGCGCGCCGGCGGGGTATTACCGTGTGCAACTGCCAGGCTTACGGCACTTCGGCGGTGGCGCAACATACGCTGATGCTCATGCTGGTGCTTGTTACCCGCTTCGAATCGTATCGCCAGGCCGTGCGTGACGGCGCATGGCAGCGCAGCAGCCAGTTCTGTCTACTCGATTTTCCGATTGGTGAGCTGGCCGGCCGAACGCTGGGCATACTTGGCTACGGCGAACTGGGCCAGGCGGTGGCACGACGCGCCGAAGCCTTCCACATGCGGGTAATCGTCGGAGCGCTACCCGGCCGCGAGCGTGCCGGACGTCCGTCCGTCGACGAGCTGCTGCCACAGGTGGATATGCTCAGTCTGCACTGTCCGCTGACCGAGACGACACGGGGAATGATTGGCGCACCGGAGCTGTCGCGGATGAAAGCAGGCAGCTTTCTGGTCAATGCGGCGCGGGGCGGGCTGGTTGACGAAGCGGCGGTGGTCGCCAGTCTGCGCAGCGGTCATCTGGCTGGGGCTGCTTTCGACGTGTTGACCGAGGAACCGCCACGCAACGGCAATCCGCTGCTGGAGGCGGATGTGGATAATCTGATCGTCACGCCGCATAGCGCCTGGGGAAGCCGCGAAGCGCGGCAAACCATAGTGAATCAGCTGGCGGAAAACCTCGAATCGTTCACGCATTCGAAGCCGCGCCGGGTCGTCAGTTGAGGGCGTGGTTCACAGTTCACGGCACATCACCCGTTCGGGTGATGTCTCGCCAGTCTCCGATCACTAAGCTTCGGCTCCCAAGGAAAACGTAGCTGTTTCGTAGTCGGCTGCTTCAATCGCAGACTCACGGAAGAGCAACATGCCTCGATTCGCTTCGTCGCCTGCTGCGCGACGCCAGCTTGGTGTCAGCCTGCTGGAAGTTCTCATCGCTGTTCTGGTTCTGGCTGTCGGCGTTCTGGGCGCTGCTCAGCTACAGCTCGCGGCGCTGCGCTATAACGCTGGTGCAGCGCATGCGACCCAGGCCAGTTTCATTGCCTACGACATGCTCGACCGGCTGCGAGCCAACGCAGATGATCTGGATGAATACGCTGGGCTGACCGTTCGTGGTTGCAGTGATCCGCAGCCGGCCACGGAGATCAGCGCGCAGGATCGGCGCGATTTTGCCGCTGCGGTCGGCTGCCAGCTGCCAGAGGGAACCGGTAGCATCGAGATAGCGGGCAATCAGGCTACTGTCTCTGTGGGCTGGTCGGAGGCGCGCATGGCTGCTGACGAGCCGGATACCCAGCTCGTCATCTCGACCCGCATCGGGGCTGGGCTGTGATCCGGAACAAGCTGCGCGGTGCGGGCGGCTTTGGATTGATCGAATTGATCATCGCGCT
>CAYZFU010000050.1:8448-16770 GCA_964477725.1 uncultured Halopseudomonas sp. | reverse complement strand
TGGCGGCTCGAGGCGCGCAACGTCAACCTGATGGTAGGGGGGCCGGAAGGACTCGCCGAACAGGTGGCGGCGAAAAGCGAACAGCGTTGGTCACTGTCACCCCTGACTCTGCCCCATCCTCTGGTGCGTATCGTGCTCGCTGAACAGATTTATCGTGCCTGGACCATCCTGAACCGACACCCCTACCACAAGTGATACATGGCCAAGCCGATTCATCTCAAGGACCATTCCCTCGATGCCCGGATCGTCCAGCAGCGAGTCGTTATCGCCGGGCTGGTCGTCCTGCTGATGTTCGCGGCGCTGATGGCGCGCATGTATTACCTGCAGGTCACCCAGTTCGAATACCACACCACGCTGTCGGAAAACAATCGTGTGCACGTGCAACCGGTTCCTCCGGCGCGCGGCCGTATATACGACCGCAACGGCAAGGTACTGGCCGATAACCGTCCCAGCTTCAGCCTGAATATCACGCGCGAGCGTGTGCCGGACCTGGCGGGCACCTTCGAACTGTTGCAGTTGCTTCTCGCGTTGCCCGACGAGGATCTCGAGCGTTCGCGCAAGCGCCTGATGCAGGCGCGGCGCCCGTTCGAGTCGGTGCCGGTCATGTTCGAGTTGACCGACGATCAGATCGCCCGTATCGCAGTGAACCAGTTTCGTTTGCCCGGCGTGGAAGTGCAGGCCAGCTTCGTTCGCCACTATCCCTACAGCAATCACTTTGCCCATGCGGTGGGCTATGTCGGCCGCATCAATGAAAAGGAGCTCCAGCGCATCGATCCGGTGGCCTATGCCGGTACACATTACATAGGCAAGACCGGCATCGAGCGCTATTACGAGGACCTGCTGCATGGTACGGTCGGCTACGAGGAGGTCGAGACCAACGCGCGCGGTAGAGTTTTGCGCGTACTCAAGCGCACTGATCCGGTATCCGGTAGCGACCTGATGCTGCACCTGGACTCGCGTCTGCAGGCGGTAGCCGAGCAGGCGCTGGGCGATCGTCGCGGTGCGGTGATCGCGATCGAGCCGGAGACCGGCGGGGTTCTCGCTTTCGTCAGCAAGCCGGGGTTCGATCCCAACCTGTTCGTTACCGGCATCAGCTACAAGGACTACGGGGCCCTGCGGGACTCGCTGGACCAGCCGCTGTTCAACCGGGTCTTGCGCGGTCTCTATCCGCCGGGGTCGACGGTCAAGCAGATGGTGGCGCTCGCCGGCCTGGATTCCGGGGTGGTGGGCCGCGGCAACCGTGTTTTCGATCCGGGCTTCTATCAGCTGCCCAACCACAGCCACAAATACCGAAACTGGAACCGGGGAGGCGATGGCTGGGTGGACATGCGTCTGGCTATCGTCCGCTCCAACGACACCTACTTCTATGACCTCGCTCACAAGCTGGGCATCGACAGGCTGCATTACTATCTCAGCCGTTTCGGTCTCGGTACGCGTGTATCCATCGATATGTGGGAAGAGGCATCGGGTCTCATGCCGTCGCGCGAGTGGAAGCGTGGCGCGCGCAGGCAGCCGTGGTATCCGGGCGAAACGCTGATCACCGGCATCGGCCAGGGTTATATGCTGGCCTCGCCTTTACAGCTGGCGCAGTCGGCCGCTCTGATTGCCAACCGGGGTGTCTGGAAGCGGCCACGTCTATTGATGAACGCCGAAGGTGAAGGGCCCGATGAAAGCGATACGCCGCCGAACATCGTATTGAAGAACCCTGACGACTGGCAGTTCATCATCGACTCGATGCGCGATGTCATGCACGCACCCAATGGCACGGCTCGCGCCGCTGCCCTCGGCGCGCCCTACGAAATGGCCGGCAAGACAGGGACCGCTCAGGTTGTAGCCATCGCCCAGGGAGAGCGATACGACTCCAAGGCTTTGCAGGAACGGCACCGGGATCATGCCCTGTTCGTCGGCTTCGCCCCGGTGAGCGATCCGCGCATCGCGGTCGCGGTGATGGTCGAGAACGGCGAGTCGGGCGGTCGGGTTGCTGCCCCGGTGGCACGCGAGGTGTTCGACGCATGGCTGTTGCCGGATCCCGAGCCGGCTGAACTCACCGTGGAGGCGCAACCATGACTAGCTGGGCCGCAACACGGGCAGCGACCGGCGGAAAGGTCGGCCTGAACAAGCGCATGCCGTTCTGGCAGCGAGTCCATATCGACCCGTGGCTGCTTCTGCTGATCCTGATTCTCGGTGCAGTCAGCGGGTTCGTATTGTATTCGGCCAGCAGCAAAAGCTTCGCCATGCTCTATCGGCAGGCGGCCTATTACGGGCTGGGGTTGACCGCAATGATCTGCATTGCGCAGCTTCAGCCACGCTTCATGCAGCGCTGGGTGCCGGTGGCCTATTTTGCAGGCCTGGCGCTGCTGCTCGCCGTGCTGCTCGTCGGAACCGAGGCCAAGGGAGCGCAACGTTGGCTGACGATACCCGGCGTGATGCGCTTCCAGCCGTCAGAACTGATGAAGCTGATCATGCCGATGAGTGTCGCCTGGTACCTCAGTCGACGGAATCTGCCGCCGAACTTCAAATACGTCTGCGTGACGCTGGCGATCATATTCGTACCGGTTGTGCTGATTCTCAAACAGCCGGATCTGGGCACTTCTCTGCTTATCGCTGCGGCGGGCATTTTCGTGCTGTTGCTGGCCGGCTTGCGCTGGCGCTACATCATTGGCGCGGCGGTTTTGCTGGTTCCGGCTGCTGTGCTCATGTGGTTCTTCGTTTTGCATCAGTACCAGAAGCAGCGCGTGCTGACGTTTCTCAACCCTGAAAGCGACCCGCTGGGGTCGGGCTGGAACATCATCCAGTCGAAGGCGGCGATCGGTTCCGGCGGCGTGTTTGGCAAGGGCTGGCTGCAGGGCACCCAGTCGCATCTGGACTTCCTGCCGGAAGGCCACACCGATTTCATTATCGCGGTGCTCGCCGAAGAATTCGGCATGGTCGGCGTCTGTCTGCTGTTGGTCGTTTACCTGCTGGTACTGGCCCGCGGTCTGGTCATTACCGTCCAGGCCCAGGACAGCTTCTCCAAGCTACTTGCCGGCAGCCTTACGCTGACGTTCTTCGTTTACGTTTTCGTCAATATCGGAATGGTCAGCGGTCTGCTGCCGGTAGTTGGGGTTCCGCTGCCACTGATCAGTTATGGCGGTACTGCTCTGGTTACCCTGCTGTCCGGCTTTGGCATACTCATGTCGATCCAGACCCACCGCAAATGGATGCCCCAGGGATAATGGACATGCTCTCAAAAGCAACGGGATTCTAATGAAATACATACGATTCGATCGGCTGCGTCAGCGGCTTTTGACTGCCCTGGCGCTTTGCTGCAGCCCGGGAATCCACGCGGCGGATTACACCAGCAGCCATCCGGCTGTCGAGCCGTTCGTGACGGAAATGCAAGCCGAACATGGTTTCAGCGCCGACTACGTGCGCGGGCTGTTGTTGCAGGCCGAACGCAAGCAATCGATCCTCGATGCGATTTCGCGTCCGGCCGAGCGTGTTCGCCCGTGGCACGAATACCGTGCGATCTTTATCACCGACAAGCGTATCGAGCGCGGGCTGGCCTTCTGGGAAGAGCATCGCGAAGCCCTGGAGCGCGCAGAGAAAACCTACGGCGTCGAGCCGGAGATCATTCTTGCCATCATCGGAGTAGAAACCTTCTACGGCGGAAACAAGGGTAGTCATCGCGTCATCGATGCCTTGACCACGCTCGGCTTCGATTACCCGCCGCGTGCGGAGTTTTTCCGTCGACAATTGAAAGCTTTCCTGGTGCTGGCCCGCGAGCAGCATGTCGATCCGCTGAGTCTCACCGGGTCTTACGCTGGCGCCATGGGATATCCGCAGTTCATCCCGAGCAGCTACCAGGCTTTTGCCGTTGATTTCGACGAGGACGGCACCACGGACATCTGGAACAATCCGGTCGACGCCATCGGCAGCGCCGCCAATTATTTCCGCGAGCATCGCTGGCAGCATGGTGCGCCTGTGGCCGTCCAGGCATCGGTCAGCGGCGAACGCTTCAAGGAGATGCTGACCGTGCCTGATCTCGAAGCCCGTCGCAGCGTCGCGCAACTGCGCGAGGCAGGCTGGCAGTTACCGCAGACACTGGAAGACGAAAAGGAGGTCATGACCTTCGAATTCGACGCCGGCGATGAGATGCAATACTGGGTCGGGCTGGATAATCTTTACGTCATAACGCGCTACAATCGCAGCGTCATGTATGCCATGGTGGTCAATCAGTTAGCTGAGCTTCTGCGAGAGGCCAAACAACAATGATCAAGCGCCTATCCGCACCCTGTCGCCTGTTTGTTTTCGGTACTCTGGCAACGCTCGGCGCCTGTTCGTCGAGCCCGCCGGCACCCACCGTGGGTGGGGCTCCTGCACCACAAACCGGCGGCTACAGCCGTGCTCACGATGGTCCGCCCGAGCATTTCAAGGACGTCTCCGCAATCCCGGATGCGGTGCCGACGCCGCACCTGGGGCGTTACAAGGCCACTCCGTACGAGGTATTGGGCAAGCGCTATACGCCCATGCAAAACGGCTTCGATTATCGCGCTGAAGGTCCGGCTTCCTGGTACGGCAGCAAATTCCATGGCTACCATACCGCCAATGGTGAAGAGTACGATCTTTACGGCATGACCGCAGCGCATAAGACGTTGCCCCTGCCGACGTACGTGCAGGTCACCAACCTGGAGAACAATCGCACGGTAATCGTGCGAGTCAACGATCGCGGCCCGTTCTATTCCGACCGCATCATCGATCTGTCGTATGCCGCTGCCGCCAAGCTGGGTTTTGCTGAAAAAGGCACCGCCCGGGTTCGAGTAGAGGGTATCGACCCGGTGGCATGGCAGCAGAAGAACAACCCAGGCTACCTGGTCAAGGCAATGCCGAAGCCGCATCCCGCCCCGTCGGTCCAGGCAGGGAGCGATGGCTACTTCCTGCAGCTCGGCGCGTTTTCGTCCGCTCAGGCTGCCGAACAGCTCCGCATGCGGTTGCAGTCTGTGGTCGACGCCCACGCTTTCGTCACACCTGTAATCGCAAACGGGCAGACGTTGCATCGGGTTCGTCTGGGCCCGGTGAGCAGCCGCGGCGAAGCGCAGCGCATTAGCGAAACATTGCGGACCGCCAACCTCGGCACCGCGACACTGGTCACATCCAACTGATCCGTACTTATTCATTCAAGTGAGCAACATGTTGAAGAAATTCGTCCAAGCACTGCTGGTTACCGGCTCCGTCATCATGAGCGTTGCCGCAACGGCGCAGACTCCAACGCTGAACACCCCGCCGACGCCGGTGCTCGACTCGGCGACTGCAGCGCCCATCGTCCCGACCGCCCCGCAGCTCGCCGCAAGCAGCTACCTGCTGATCGATGCCAACAGCGGCAGGGTGCTGGTCGAGCACAATCCGGACCAGCCACTGCCTCCGGCCAGTCTGACCAAGATGATGACCAGCTACATCGCCAGCCTGGAGATTCAGCGCGGCCAGATTGCTGAAGAGGACATGGTGCTGATCAGCGAGAAGGCGTGGCGCATGGGCGGCTCGAAGATGTTCATCGAAGTTGGCAACCAGGTCCGCGTAATCGATCTGCTGCGCGGCATTATCATCCAGTCGGGCAATGACGCCAGTGTCGCGATGGCCGAACACATCGCCGGTAGCGAAGAGGCATTCGCCGACCTGATGAACAGCCACGCACGTCGCCTGGGCATGACCAATACCCATTTCGAAAATTCCACAGGCTGGCCGGCCGAAGGGCACCTGGCAAGCGCACGCGATCTGGCGATTCTGGCCAAGGCGATCATTCGTGACGATCCCGAACACTACAAGATCTACCGGGAAAAGGAATTCCTCTGGCATGGCATCAAGCAGCCCAATCGCAACCTGATGCTCTGGCGCGACAGCACGGTCGACGGTCTCAAGACCGGTCATACCGAAGAAGCCGGTTACTGCCTGGTGGCGTCTGCCGAACGTGACGGCATGCGACTGATCTCTGTAGTGATGGGTACTTCCAGCGAAGCAGCGCGAGCGGCCGAAACCCAGAAGCTGCTCACCTGGGGTTTCCGCTTCTTCGAAACCCGAGCCTTCTACCAGCCCGGTCAGGTGGTCTCGACCGCCCGCGTCTGGGCCGGCGCGCAGGACCAGGTCGAGTTGGGTCTGAACGATGGCCTGGTCCTGACCATGCCGCGTGGCCAGATGGACAAGCTTGAAGCCGGCGTCACCGTGAACAACGCGATCAAGGCACCCATCGCAGCCGGCGATGTGCTGGGTCAGGTCGAAGTCAAGCTGGGCGAGGACGTCGTGCACACGGCTCCGCTCGTCGCGCTGAGCGCAGTTGAAGAGGCCGGTATCTTCGGGCGTCTGTGGGACACCGTCCGCCTGTTCTTCTACAACCTGTTCAACTGACGGGAGACGCGAATGAACACCTCAGCCGAGCCGCCACGTATCGAGTTTCCCTGCCGTTATCCGATAAAGATCATTGGTGAAGCGGGTGACGGGTTTGCCGAGCTTGTCGTGGGAATTGTCCAGCGGCACGCGCCGGATGAAGACACTCGCCTGGTCGACGTGCGCGACAGCAAGAACGGGAGATTCCTTTCGGTGCGGGTGGAATTGACAGCGACCGGCCCCGAGCAGCTAAAGGCGCTGCATGCCGATCTCAAGGCTACCGGCCGGGTACACATGGTCCTTTGATGGGCAGAGAGCTGATCGTTCGCGAGCTGGGTCTGGTCGACTATGAACCGACGCTGGAAGGCATGCGTCGCTTCACCGCCGAGAGAGACGACGATACGCCTGATGAGATCTGGCTGCTCGAGCATCCACCGGTGTTTACCCAGGGACAGGCGGGCAAGGCCGAGCACCTTCTGGCCCCCGGGGATATCCCGGTGGTGCAGGTGGAGCGGGGCGGACAGGTGACCTATCATGGTCCAGGACAGCTGGTCGCCTATCTACTGCTGGACATCCGCCGGCTCGAACTGGGCGTGCGCGATCTGGTAAGCGCTATGGAGCGTAGCCTGGTAGGGTTGCTGGCCGGCTACGGAATCGAAGCGTCGCCCAGATCCGATGCGCCTGGTGTCTATGTCGGCGCTGCGAAGATTGCCTCGCTCGGTCTGCGTATCCGACGAGGTTGTTCATTTCATGGTCTGGCATTGAACGTGAACATGGACATGACTCCCTTCCGCCGGATCAATCCCTGCGGTTATGCCGGTCTGGCGATGACGCAGATGGCTGACCTGCTCGACGATGCGCCGCAGCTGAGCGAGGTCGCTCGCCGGCTGGAGCGGGAACTGAAAGGCCAACTCGGGTATACTGACTGCCCTTGACGGCGCACAACGCCACTATCGAAACCCCTCACAAGGTGGGTCCTTCATGGAACAGCAGTCGGATACGTCGGTGGGTCTTGCTCAGCCGGCAACCAAGAAGAAAGTGGAAGCCGGTGTCAAACTACGCGGGGCGGAGAAAGTTGCGCGTATTCCGGTCAAGATCATTCCGACAGATGAACTGCCGCGCAAGCCGGACTGGATCCGGGTGCGCATGCCCATCAGTCCCGAGGTCGACCGGATCAAGCAACTGCTGCGCAAGCATCGTCTGCACAGCGTGTGCGAAGAAGCGTCCTGTCCTAATCTGGGAGAGTGCTTTTCGGGTGGTACCGCCACGTTCATGATCATGGGCGACATCTGCACACGTCGCTGCCCGTTCTGCGATGTGGGGCACGGGCGACCGAAGCCGCTTGATACGCAAGAGCCGCACAATCTGGCGGTTGCCATAGCTGACCTGAAGCTCAAGTACGTTGTCATCACCTCGGTGGATCGTGACGACTTGCGCGATGGAGGGGCGCAGCATTTTGTCGATTGCCTGCGGGAAATCCGCAAGCTTTCCCCCGGGGTGCAACTCGAGACGCTGGTGCCCGATTATCGTGGCCGGATGGATGTGGCACTGGCGATAACCGAGCAGGAACCGCCGGATGTGTTCAATCACAATCTGGAAACCGTACCGAGGCTTTATCGCGCGGCGCGTCCCGGCTCGGATTTCGAGTGGTCGCTGGATCTTCTGGAAAACTTCAAAAAGCGTGTTCCGCACGTGCCGACCAAGTCGGGACTGATGCTCGGTCTGGGCGAAACCGACGAAGAAGTCATCGAAGTCATGCACCGCCTACGCGAGCACAACGTGGACATGCTCACGCTCGGGCAGTATCTGCAGCCGTCGCGCAACCATTTACCCGTGCAGCGTTTCGTACACCCCGATACCTTTGCCTGGTTCGCCGAGGAGGGCGAGAAGATGGGGTTTCGAAATGTCGCGTCAGGCCCGCTGGTGCGTTCGTCCTACCACGCCGATCAGCAGGCGCACGGTAGC
>CAYZFU010000050.1:0-8438 GCA_964477725.1 uncultured Halopseudomonas sp. | reverse complement strand
AACCGTCGCTTGCTCCGGTTGGTGAGCACGCAACGCGTCCAGCAGCCCCTGGGTTGCGTAGCCGTCCGCCGGCCAGCCGCGCATCTGCTGGAAGCGTCGGATCGCCTGCCGGGTGTTCGCTCCAAGAATGCCGTCTACCCCGCCAGGTTCGAAGCCCGCCGACTGCAGCCGCTCCTGCAACTCGTGTCGCTCGCTGCGTGACAGCGGCTTGTCCTCTGTTGGCCAGCTCGCCTGTACGCGTCCGTCACCCTGAAAGCGCTCCGACAGCAGACCGATCGCCAGGGCGTAGCTGGTAGAATTGTTGTAGCGCAGGATACTACGAAAGTTGTTCAGTACCAGGAACGCCGGGCCACGATAGCCAGCCGGCAACAGGACGCTGGCATGACGCTCCGCCAGGCTGGGGTCGAGCGGTTTGCCACCGACTTCGGTAATGCCCAGTTCAGCCCATTCCGCTACGGTCTTGCGTACAGCCATGTCGGCCAGACTGTAATCGAACTGACGCGGTACGGATATCTCCATGCCCCAGGGCTGACCGGGCTGCCAGTTCGAGGCACTGAGGTAGTGGGCGGCAGAGCCCAGCGCATCGGCGCTCGACTGCCAGACGTCCCGGCGGCCGTCACCATCGAAATCGACGGCATAACGGTTGTACGTGCTTGGGATGAACTGCGTCTGCCCCATGGCGCCAGCCCAGGAGCCGACCATTTTGTCGGGCTGGATGTCGCCGTTTCGAATAATGTCCAGTGCAGCGAAGAGTTCGTTACGGGCAAAGTCCGGACGACGTCCCTCGTAGGCGAGCGTGGCCAGCGAGCGCATGACGTTGCGGTCGCCAATATTGTTACCGAAGTTGCTTTCCAACCCCCAGATAGCCACTAGTACATGGCGATCGACGCCGTAGCGCTGCTCGATCGCGGCAAGCACATCGGCGTGCCGCAGGAGCAGGCGCTGCCCCGTGCCGAGACGCTGGGCGGACAGCGCGCCGTCAAGATATTCCCATACCGGTCGCGTGAATTCCGGCTGGCTTCGGTCGGCCCGGATCACGGCTGGATCGGCCTGCATATCCGCAAAGATCCGCTCGAACAGATCAGCCGGCACGCCTTGCTCGAGGGCTAGCTGGCGAAACTCGTCGCGCCAGGCAGCGAAGCTTTCGGGACGGATGGCGTCTGCGACCACAGCTGACGCCGGCGTGGAAGCCGCAGGCTCCGTCGCAGTCTGCACGGCGCTGCTGCCGCAGGCGCTCAGCAAGGTCAGGCCGAGTGCAGAAGCGGCAAGAACCTGGCTGACAGAACAACTGAGATACGCCTTCTTGATCATTCATTTTTTTCCAGCGGCAGGGTGTGCGCTCACTGTAGCATGCAGGCATGTGCCCCGGTAAAGCCGGTTCGGATCAACTGTTGGTCGAGATATTTTCCGACGTTGAACTGACAGCCGGCGTTAGGATCTGGCGAATCGCTTGGTATCCTCTGCGACCGCTAGGTTTCCCCCGCGAATGGACAGGTCCGCTCCGCACTCTGAGCTTGCCAAGAGACGAAGGGGAGCTATTGATACCTGACAGTTTTGAGGCATGATTGTGCGCTTGACCGCTGACAACCAGAGTGCCGGCCCTGGGGTGGGCTCTGGTGTTCGAGCTTCGGGCTCTTGTTGGCTGTCCGCACGGACGTAAGAACAACAACAGGACATGAAATGAAAAGTTTGACAGGCAAGGCGCCCTGGCTCGCGGTCGTGGCGCTTGCTTTTGCAAGTGCTGCGCTGACCACACCCGACTATCACGTATCGGGTTTTGCGATACCCAAATCTTCTGTCAATACGCTCGACGTAATAGCCGAGCAGCTCGATGGACATGCGCCCAAGCCAGTCTATACGCAGAGTTTCGCCTCTTCGGATCTGGACGAGTTTGTTCATGCACCGTCCATTACCGCTCTACCGGACGGAGCCTTGATGGCAGTCTGGTTCGCCGGCTCCAGAGAAGGCGCCGCTGACGTGCAGATCCGCAGCTCACGGTTCGATCCGGCGGAAGGCTGGGGTGATGAGCAGGTGCTGGTCACTCGGGAAATGACCCGGCGCGCGCTGGGCAAGCCGATCCGCAAGCTGGGTAATCCGGTCATCGCACTTGCCCCGGATCAGCGTCTTTGGCTTTTCTATGTCTCGGTCTCCCTCGGCGGGTGGGCCGGGAGTGCGATTAACAGCATGGTCTCGGATGATTTCGGCAACACCTGGTCCGAGCCGCGACAGCTGGTCACTTCGCCTTTTACCAATATCAGCACGCTGGTTCGCTCTGCGCCGGTGTTCCACCTCGACGGTTCGATCGGACTACCGGTCTATCACGAATTCCTGGGCAAGTTTCCCGAGTATCTTTATCTGAGTGCGGAAGGGAAGGTTCGGGACAAGTTTCGCATTGCCGACGGCACCAATTCCCTGCAGCCCACGGTCGGTCCGCTTTCCGAGACACGCGCTGTTGCACTGTTGCGCTATGCCGGACAACGCGGCCACGCTCTCGCTGCGGTCACCAATGACGGAGGCCGAACCTGGAGTGAAGAGCGGGCGGTGGCACCGTTTAATCCCAACAGCTCGCTCGCCGCGGTGCGCTCGCACCGCAACACCTTGCTGGTGGCGCAGAACAATCTGATTGACGGTCGTTTCAGGCTGAGCCTGGACGAATCCACTCCGAGCCTGAGTACCTGGTCGCTGGTGGCCGAGCTCGACAGCTCTCCAGACGTGGAAGGCGACCCGTTCCCCAGGGCGGCGTACGAGCCACTGCTCAGCGAAAAATTTCTTGCCTCCAGCGGCGCGCGGCGGCGCCCGCTGCTGCAACAGTTCATTGACGGGCTCGACCACCGGCTCTGTCGAAACGATCGTTGCGTCTTCGAATACGAGTACCCCTACATGATTTCATCCGGGAACGGCGCGTTTCATCTGGTTTACGCCTGGAACAACACGTTCATCAAACACGTATCCTTCAACGCAGACTGGCTGGAGAGCCAGCCATGATCGTGACCAGCTGGGTTGCCTACGCATCGTTCGCATTGCTCGTGTTTCTTCTTCTGCCTACACGCTCCCTGTCCCGGCGTGGTCAGCTGGCAGTGCTTGGCGCGGCTGTCGCGATCGGAGCGGTGCCGCTTCCCGGCGGGATGCCTGTGGCCGGCTACCTGCGCGCACTCACCGATGATCTGGCCATCACCAGCGTGGCACTTCTGACTGCCGCTGCGTTACAGCGTCTAGGCTGGCTACAGACCCCACCGATCGCACATCAGCTTCAATGCTATGGATTTTTCGTGGTGGCAGGCCTGATTCTATATCCGGCGGCGCTTGGCATCGGCATGGTCGATCCGTATCGCTGGGGATATGATCCTTTGGCGTTGATCGGTGTAGCTGGGGCGGTTGCGCTGTTGATGGCCTGGTTGGGCAATCGTCAGCTGGCGGCGGTGTTGGCAATTGCCAGTCTGGCTTACGCGCTGCGGCTCAAGGCGTCGACGAATTACTGGGATTATCTCGTCGATCCGCTAGTTGTGCTGTTCGCTGTCGGCGCGCTTCTGCGCTGGGGCGTGGTTCAGCTTGCGAGGCGATTTGCAGCTGCCTGATACCTTTCAAAGCGGGCCCGCGCGGTCCGCACAATAGCGATGGACTATCAGCTGTGCTAAAGTGCGCGCCCCAAACATGACACACAGCCGTAGACAGACCATGCCGAGCAGTTTCCGGTTCACGCCACCGTAGCCGATACCCTTCCGCGGACCTTCGCCGCGATTGCGCCACCTTGATGGTGAGCGCGCTTTTGTCTATTCGAAACACGCTACCGATACGATTCTGCCCAGTCAGCCAATGCCAGGTACGCCTTTGAAAGGTCGCGCTTGAGCTGCGGTGTGATGGAATCGACAGCATCATGGATCTCGTATGAATTCGCAAACATTGCGCCAGGAATGGTTTTTCAACATCCGGGGAGACCTGCTTTCCGGACTCGTCGTGGCTTTGGCTCTGATTCCGGAGGCCATCGCTTTCTCGATCATCGCCGGCGTCGATCCACGGGTGGGTCTGTATGCTTCTTTCAGTATCGCCGTTGTCATTGCCTTCACTGGTGGCAGGCCGGGTATGATTTCAGCCGCCACGGGCGCGATGGCATTGCTGATGCTGACCCTGGTCAGAGAGCACGGGCTGGAATACCTGCTCGCTGCGACGCTGCTTTGCGGTGTGCTGCAGATCGTCGCCGGGTATCTCAGGCTCGGCTCGCTGATGCGGTTTGTGTCTCGGTCGGTGGTGACAGGGTTCGTCAACGCCCTGGCGATCCTGATATTCATGGCACAATTGCCAGAGCTGACCGATGTCACCTGGCACGTCTATGCCATGACGGCGGCCGGGCTCGGCATTATTTACCTGTTTCCTTACATCCCCGTGGTGGGCAAAACGATTCCCTCGCCACTGGTTTGTATCCTGGTGTTGACCGCAGTCGCTGTCTATCTGGGTCTGGATATCCGCACCGTTGGCGACATGGGCGATCTGCCCGATACCCTGCCGATATTCCTCTGGCCGGACGTACCTTTGAATCTGGAAACACTGCTGATCATCCTGCCGTACTCGGCGGCCTTGGCCGTGGTCGGCCTGCTCGAATCGATGATGACCGCAACCATCGTCGACGATCTGACCGATACGCCCAGTGACAAGAACCGCGAGTGCAAAGGCCAGGGTATTGCCAACATTGGTGCCGGGCTTCTGGGGGGCATGGCAGGCTGCGCGATGATCGGGCAGTCGATCATCAACATCAAATCAGGCGGACGTTCGCGTCTGTCTACCCTGGCCGCGGGTGTGTTCCTGCTTTTGATGGTGGTATTTCTGGGTGATTACCTGGCATTGATCCCGATGGCCGCGCTGGTTGCGGTCATGATCATGGTATCCATCGGCACCTTCAGTTGGGACTCGCTGCGCAATCTCAGGAAGCATCCGCTATCGACCAACATTGTCATGGTCTCCACCGTGGCGGTCGTGGTGGCCACGCATAACCTGGCATACGGTGTATTCGTCGGTGTGCTATTGGCGGCGATGTTCTTTGCGAACAAGATCGGCCACTTTCTGTACATCGGCAGTGAAGCTGACACCGGTGGACGCACCCGTACCTATCAGGTGGTTGGCCAGGTGTTCTTCAGCTCTTCCGACAAGTTCATCGGCTCCTTTGATTTCAAGGAAGCGCTTGATAAGGTGACTATCGACCTTAGCCGGGCACATTTCTGGGATATCACCGCCGTCGCAGCGCTCGACAAGGTCGTCATCAAGTTCCGTCGGGAAGGGACCGAGGTCGAGGTCGTCGGGATGAACGAGGCCAGCGCAACCATCGTTGACCGCTTCGGGGTGCATGACAAGCCTGATGCCGTAGACAAGCTGATGGGTCACTAAGGAGAACAACAATGACAACGCACTGCGTTCTGGCCTGTATCGACGGTTCCAATTCCACGCCTGCGGTCTGCGACTACTCGGCGTGGGCCAGCCGGCAGCTTCAGGCGCCTCTCACCCTGCTCCACGTGCTCGATCATGAGCCGTCCCCCGTTCAGCGCAACCTGTCGGGCAATATCGGACTCGGTAGCCGCGAGCATCTGCTCAACGAACTCGCCGACCTTGACGAGAAACGCGCCAAACTGATGCGTGAGCAGGGCAGTCTGCTATTGGAGGCTGCCATGGACCGGGTGCGTCAGGCGGGAGCCACCGAGCCGGCGAGCCGCCAGCGACATGGCACCCTGGTCGATACCCTTGCCGAGCTGGAAGAGGATATCCGCCTGTTGGTCATCGGCCGGCAGGGTGAGATTGGCGACTCCTTGGGAGACCACATCGGTACGCATCTGGAGAATGTCATCCGTACCATGCATCGCCCGGTTCTGGTCACGGCAGGTGAGTTCCGCCCGCCCCGCAGCGTCATGCTCGCGTTCGACAGTGGTCCCAGCACTCGCAAGGGTGTGGAGATGATTGCCGGCAGTCCGTTGTTTCGCGGCTTGCCGATTCACCTGGTCATGGTTGGTGCCGATACCAACGATGCCTGGGAGTCGGTGCGTGCCGCGCAGAATAAACTGGCGCAGGCAGGGTTCGACGTGCAGGCTACGATTCGTGCGGGCGATGTCGAAAAGGTGCTGCTCGCTTATGAGGAAGAACAGGATATCGACATGATCGTCATGGGAGCGTACGGGCATTCCCGCGTCCGACGCTTTTTCGTCGGCAGTACCACTACCAACATACTGGCCCATACCCGACGCCCTTTGTTGTTACTACGCTGAGGGTTCGGATAAGCGCGAGCGCCAGATGCCCCACTGCGCCAGCAAAGCCGCCAGCGCAGTGGCGGTGGCCAATGTACCGATAACTCCATTCACCGCCAACGCAGCATCGAGCATGAACCCCAGCAGGATCGGGGCGAGGGCGGTAGACAGTACCATGATCGTCTGCATCACCGAGCGAATCGCACCGATATGGCGAATGCCGTACCGCTCTGGCCAGAGCGCACCTAGCGTAGCGTTGATGGCGCCCTGGCTGAGCCCTGTCAGACCAAGAAAGAGTACCGGAACCCACCCTGCATCACTTAACGCCAGAGTTGTCAGACCGCCGAGCATGGGCAATAGCGCCAGCGGCAGCATGCGCTGCGCACCGATTCGGTCGATCGCCGGCCCTGCAACCAGAAGGCTTGCAAAGTGACCGGCACCGTAAGCGACGAAAACGGCAGCGAACGCATCCGCTGTCCATCCCTTCAGGCCGGCCAGAGCTGCCTGGTGAAACAACAACGCCGTTACGATGAAAGGGACCGCGATCGTCGCAGGCAGTAGCAGGTAGAAGCCAGGGTCTGCCAGTACCTCGGCACGTGTTTTACCCTGCATGGCTCGCGTATCGGTGGCTCGGCCGGACTCGGGGTGCTCGGCTCCTGCACTCAGTCTCATCAACACCGGCAGCAGGGCAAGCAGCACGATCAGTCCGCTCGCCACCCATGCCCAACGCCAACTGGTCAGTGCTATCAGCAGGCTTACGAGCATCGGCAACACCGCCTCGGACAACGGGTAGCCGGAAGCGGCAAAGGCCACCGCCTTGCCTCGTTGCAATGCGAAATAGCGGCCTGCCGTACTCATGCCGATGTGAGAGAGCATCGCCTGCCCGCCGAAACGCACCAGAAAAAATCCCAGCCAGACCATAAGCGCGTGCAAAGCTCCGCCGAGCATCAGACACCCGGCGGCAAGCATTATCCCGGCCAGCAGCGTAACGCGGGGCAGCGCCCAGCGATCAACCAGACCACCCAGTCTCAGCAGCAGCCCGGCTGAACACAGGGTGGCCGTGCTGTACAGCAAGCCGTACAGGGAATGGCTGAGACCGAAGTTGCTGCGCAAGGCATCGCCGAAAACACCCACCAGAAACGTCTGGCCGAACCCCGAGCCGGCGGTACACAGCAGAGCGAACAAGCCGAGCGAAGGGTTCTCGCGAATGAAGCCGGGGAGGCGGAGGCGCATGGGTCATCAATCTCGGGAATAGGCAAAATCAATGAAATATTCTGCAGGTTCGACCGCAATACCTGCAAAAGTGCGCTAAAAAGAAACGAGGTTCCGATTCTCGAACCCAACGGCGTTCAACCGGCCGGACTGGTTAAGGGTCCGCACCGCTCGGTCGGCTTCGCCGGCGCGTCTGCAGTCGCAGCATTCCCCACCTTGCTCGGCAAAAGGGAATTGGCGAGGCGCTTTCAACCGTAGCCAGGCACCGACCTTGCTTGATCGTCGATTCCTCGTGAAACGGACCTTTTTTATGGAGAAGCGCCATGCCGGAGCAAACGACCCGTTCGCCTCATGTCATAACCTCCCTGCAACAACCCTCCAGTTTTCATCGTCTCGTAGAAGATATGCTGGCCCGAGCCGATATCCGCATCGGCGGAGATCGGCCATGGGATATTCGCTTTCACGATCCCGGAGTACCGGAGAGAGTCCTGTCCCGTGGCAATCTGGGGCTCGGTGAATCCTACATGGATGGCGAGTGGGATGTTGATTCGCTGGATCAGTTCTTCCACCGTCTGCTTAGCGCGCGTGTACACAAGGAAGTCCATCCGTTGCGCATGGTGATCCACGGATTGCGTGCTCGACTGCTGAATCTGCAAACGCTCAGTCGCGCGCGGCAAGTCGGCGAGCAGCATTACGACCTGGGCAACGATTTTTACGCCGCTATGCTGGATCCGCGCATGACCTACACCTGTGGCTATTGGGCCGAGGCAGACACTCTGGAAAAGGCCCAGGAGGCCAAGCTCGACCTCATCTGTCGCAAGTTGCGGCTGGAGCCGGGGATGCGGGTGCTTGATATCGGATGTGGCTGGGGCAGCTTCATGGCCTACGCCGCCGAACATTACGGTGTGCACTGTACTGGCGTAACCATATCCAGAGAGCAGGCCGACTGGGCGCGGGGTCGCTACCCGGAGCTGCCGCTGGAGTTTCGCTTCCAGGATTATC
>CAYZFU010000049.1:0-17201 GCA_964477725.1 uncultured Halopseudomonas sp. | reverse complement strand
ACTGATGCCGGGTCGCGCACATCGAGTTTGAGCCCTGCTCCCTCGAAACCGGCTTCGCGCAGCTTGCTGCCAATCGCTTCGGCGCCGGAGTCGCTAGTGGCAGTACCGATCACCACCGCACCCTGAGCAGCGAGAGCATGCGCAATCGCTTGACCAATCCCACGGCTGGCACCGGTTACCAGTGCTACTTTCCCTTGCAGACTCATATCAGGCTCCTTCTGCGAAACGTTCACGTGTGGCGGCGAACCCGTCAACACTATCGAGATTGTACGTGCCGAGCGTCTTCACGCAGCGCTTGTTCAAGCCCGACAGAACCTTGCCGGGACCGCACTCGACGATATCGGTGACGCCTTGATCGACCATGAATGCAACACTCTGTACCCAACGTACCGGGCTGTACAGTTGCTGCACCAGCAGGGTACGCAGACCCGTCAGGTCATCCGCCGGCGCTGCATTGACGTTCTGTACCAGCGTGATGGATGGCTCGTTCCAGGCTAGATTCCCCAGGTCGCGCGCAAGTTGTTCCGCAGCCGGCTTCATCAGTGCACAATGTGACGGCACGCTGACCGGCAAGCCGATCGCGCGCTTTGCTCCCGCCGCCTTGCATCCCTCTATGGCGCGCTCGACAGCCGATGCCTTGCCGGCGATCACTACTTGGCCGGGTGCGTTGTAATTGACCGCATTGACGACTTCGCCTTGCGCAGCCTGGGTGCACACATCGACAATTTGCTGATCATCCAATCCAAGGATAGCGGCCATGGCGCCCTCTCCTTCCGGGACGGCCTGCTGCATCAGCTGACCACGACGCTCAACCAGACGGACCGCATCGGCGAAGTTGATGACGCCAGAGGCAACCAGCGCGGAATACTCGCCAAGGCTGTGCCCCGCTACGAAGGCTGGCCGCGTCTGGGACTCTTCACACCACAGCCGCCATAGTGCGATGGAAGCCGCAAGGATGGCAGGCTGGGTACGGTCCGTGCGATTCAGGTCGGCTTCCGGCCCGGTCTGGCACAACGCCCAGAGATCGTAACCGAGCGCATCGGAAGCTTCCTTGAAGGTATCGCCAATGATGCGATTGCTCGACGCCAGATCCGCCAGCATGCCAAGCGATTGCGAGCCTTGGCCGGGAAATACGAAAGCGAGGGATTGGTTCATGCGCTTCCCCTTGTTGAATGTTATTGAATATAGGAGGCTAGGATAGCTCGCCGGTCCGCAGGTTTGATGTCCAGCCGCGAACCAGGGTCACAACTGCAGCCGGCACTCGGCGAGCTTGCCGGCAATGCGCTTGGGCAAGCCTGCCCGGCAGGCTAGCATTGCACGTTCAATCGCCGTTTCGAAGGCAAGCTGGCTTGCCGCGCCATGACTCTTGACCACTACGCCGTTCAGACCGAGCAGGCTGGCACCGTTGTAACGAGCGGGATCATGCCGTTCGCCGAACGGCTTCAGCGCGCTACGCAGAAACGGGGACATGAATCGAAGCCAGCGGCTAGTCGTGAGGGTCTGCTTGAGTTCGGCCTGCAGATAAAGCGCCAGACCTTCACTGGCCTTGAGCACGACATTGCCTACAAACCCGTCACAAACGACGACATCCGCTTCGTCACGAAACAGACCATCACCTTCGATATGGCCGACATAGTTCAGCGCTGGACAGCGCCTGAGCATGTCGGACACCTCGCGGACGACCTTGCCGCCCTTATGCACTTCGCGACCAATGTTAAGCAGGCCAACACGCGGCCGGGCGAGACCCGTGGTCTCGCGCACGGTCTCGGATGCCATGACCGCAAATTCGAACAGCTGCCTTGGCGAACAGTCGACATTCGCGCCCATGTCCAGAACATGACACGCCTTGCCTGATACAGGCAGTGCCGCCATGATTGCCGGCCGCTCGACACCTTCGAGCGTGCCGAGGATAGAGCGAGCAAGCACCATCAATGCACCGGTATTTCCAGCGCTGAGACAGCCATCCGCCAGCCCGTCACGGACCTGCTCAATAGCCAGGCGCATGGACGCATCGCGCTTATGGCGAAGCACGCTTGCAGGAGAGTCATCAGCAAGGATTAGTTCGGTTGCAGGTACCCAGCGTACCCGGTCCTGAGGAAGTGGGTAGCGAGAAGCCTGTTCCTGCATCGCCTCGGGCGAGCCGATCAGAACGACAGTGAGCCCGGGATGCGTCGAAAGACAACGGGCGACAGCGGGGATAATGCAGCGGGGACCGAAGTCCCCGCCCATCACATCAATCGCAAGACGGACTGACGCAGACAAGACTTATTCGTCGTTGTCCTTGTTGATCACCTGACGACCGCGGTAGAAACCGTCCGGCGACACGTGGTGACGGAGGTGGGTTTCACCGGTGGACTTGTCCACGGACAACGCCGGTGCGGACAGGGCGTCGTGCGAGCGACGCATGTCGCGCGCGGAACGGGACTTTTTGTTCTGCTGTACAGCCATGAATTTAAGCTCCTAAGCTCAGGTATCGCGTTTTAACTTGGCCAGCACACTGAAGGGGTTCGGCTTGCTCGCCTCCTCCTCCGGCTGCCCGGCATCATCGGACTGGAAACCAGGCGGATGCTGGCATGTTCCTGTTGGATGCATCGGAACTGCGGGCAATGCCAGCAGCAGCTCGTCTTCAATCAGCGAGATCAGATCGAGCGACTCATCATCCAGAATAACCGGTTCATACTGACGCGGCAGCGTGCGAGCCGCCTCGTCGTTTTCTACGAACCCCACCTCGCATCGACTATTCAGCGGAATCTCCACCGGCTCGAGGCACCGCTGACAGATCAGCGTCGCATCGACCCGGTAGTGACCGCGCATCATCGCAATGCGCTGTTCGTCGCGACCGAACTCCAGCTCAACCTGGACATCGCCGGCCGGAGCAGCAAGCAATGCATTCAGACGCGACATTTTCGCCGCGCTCACCGGCCCTTTCAGGACGATTCCGCGATCGACGAGTCGGCGTGGTTCTATGTGTGCAGGTATGGGTCCAGACATAAGCGCGCAATTCTATGGATGAGTAGGGCGACTGTCAAAACTATTTGTGCTCAATCTAGACCGGCTGCGCCGGGCGGCAAACACTATAGAATGCGTCGATCCGTTCAGCCCACCCCTAAATGGAGGATAGCGATGAAACCCGTCATTCTTGCTTCCGGTTCACCCTATCGCCGGGACCTGCTGCAGCGCCTGGGTATCGAGTTCGAATGCTGCAGCCCTGACATCGACGAAACGCCGCTTGGCAGCGAATCCGCGGAAGATCTCACCATGCGGCTGGCCAAAACCAAGGCCCATGCGCTCGCGGAACGCTACCCCGCCCACCTCATCATCGGCTCGGATCAGGTTGCATTGCTAGACGGCGAGCCTGTAAGCAAACCCGGAACCCATGCCGAGGCAAGAAGCCAGCTGCGCCGCTCCAGCGGCCGCTGCATCACGTTCTCGACAGCGCTTTGCCTGCTGAACACAACGAACGGACGCATGCAGGGCGCCGTCGAGCGCTTTCATGTCACGTTTCGAGAGTTGAGCGATGACGGCATAGAACGGTACCTGAGGAGCGAAAAACCCTATGACTGCGCTGGCAGCTTCAAGATGGAGGGGCTGGGGATATGCCTGTTCGCCTCCTTGCGCGGAGACGATCCCAACAGCCTGATCGGGCTTCCATTGATCAGGCTGTGTGACATGCTTGCCAACGAGGGAATCAATCTTCCCTGAACAGACTCAGCGCAGCGCTGGCGACGACTCCAGTCCCAAGCGGGTGGCAATGGCATTGCCCATGCTGGTACCGAGCTGGCGAGTGAACCGTTGCAGAGGTGATTCGCGATGGGTGAAATCGACAGTTTCCTCCGCGCCAATGATATCCCGGGCCACGGTGGAGGTGCTGGCCAGGCCATCTACCAGACCCAGCTCGAGGGCTTGTTCGCCGGACCACACGAGCCCGCTGAACAGCTCGGGATGATCCTTCAGCCGGTCGCCCCGCCCCGCCTTCACCTGCTCGATGAACTGGCGATGCGTGGTATCAAGCACTGTCTGCCAGAACTCGCGCTCCTCGGGCTTTTCAGGCTGGAAAGGATCCAGGAAAGTCTTATGCTCTCCGGAAGCATAGGTCCGACGCTCCACACCGAGCTTGTCCAGCGTTTCGACGAAGCCGAAGCCAGCCGCGGTGACGCCGATCGACCCCACCAGGCTAGCCTTGTCCGCATAGATCTCGTCAGCCGCTGCAGCTATATAGTAGGCGCCCGAGGCGCCAATGTCGGCAATCACTGCATACACTTTGGTATCGGGGTGTTCGCCGCGTAGCCGCTTGATTTCGTCATAGACGTAGCCGGACTGCACCGGGCTGCCGCCCGGACTGTTGATGCGCAGCACCACGCCCCGCGTGTTCTTATCCTCGAAAGCGCGCCGCAGACTGGTGACCAGATTATCTGCCGAAGCGGCCTCCAGATCGGCGATCGTACCCCGCACTTCGACTACCGCCGTGTGCGGCTCGCCGACACCCTTGCTCTCCTCCATCCCGCGGAAGGGAGAAAAAAACATGATCGCCGCGAATAGATAGGCAAACGTAAGGAGTTTGAAAAAGATACCCCAGCGACGCGAGCGACGCTGCTCCTGAACCGATGCCATCAGCGTCTTCTCTAGCAGGGACCAGGCCTTGCGATCCTCTCCCTGCTTTACCTCATCTTCGCGTGACACCATTTCGCCTTCCGTCCACCGATCCGATTGCATCGCTATGCCTCTGTCACTGGCCGGCCGCTTGACTGCGGCATTACCCAGCCGTGAAATTCATTGAAATCATCAATACATCGCTCCGGAGCGAAGCGCAAGAGATGCTCGCGCGGCTGCGCGCCATAACTGACCGCCACCGGACGCACCCCGGCAGCCGAGGCCATACGCAGATCGAATTCGCTGTCTCCGAGCATGACTGACTGAGCCGGTGCCACATCGAACTCACCCAGAATCAGCCGCAACATCAGAGGATCCGGCTTGCTCGCGGTCTCGTCGGCACACCGCGTGGAATCGAAAAAGCCTTCCAGGTCGTGGGCGGCCATTACCCGCTGCAAACCCCTGCGGCTTTTGCCCGTCGCTACAGCGAGCTTGAATCCACGTCTGCGGAACGCATCGAGGGCATCCAGGACGCCAGGGAACAATGGCGACGGGGTCTGCTCCAGCTGAAGATAGCAACTGCTGTATGCGCTGCGCAGAGCCTCAGCCTGGTCGGTTTCGATGGCTGGATACAGCGTGGCGATCGCTTCAGGCAAACCCAGACCGATAATGTCCTTCACGGCACGATCCGAGCACTGCGGCAGGCCCGTCAAATCAGCAGCGGCTTGCATCGCCTGGACGATGCGAACGACCGAATCGGCCAGGGTACCGTCCCAGTCGAAGATGAGCGCGCGTAAATCAGCCATTTGAGCCGAGCTTATTCAAAGTGCGATCCCATACAGGCCCCGGCTCGGCGCGAACGTCTAGCAGCGAGCCGTCCGGCAGTTCAGCCGATAGCGAGAAAGCGTGTAAAAACATCCGCTTACCACCAACTTCTCGAACCAGAGTAGAAAATTCGTCATCACCGTATTTGGGGTCACCGGCAATCGGGTGGCCGGCGTGCCGGGCGTGGACGCGGATCTGATGCGTCCGACCGGTGATAGGCCGAGCCTCGACCAACGTTGCCAGATCGCCAAAGCGCTGCAGAACCTTGAACTCCGTCAATGACTCTTTGCCTTCAGCGCTGACTTCCACCATCCGTTCGCCGGATCGCAGGTTATTCTTTTGCAGCGGAGCATGAACGCGGCGCGTGGTCGCAGGCCAACGACCGCGGACGAGGGCCATGTAGCACTTGGTGACGCCATCACCACGCAGCGCCGCATGGAGATGGCGAAGCATACTGCGCTTCTTGGCGATCATCAGGCATCCGGACGTGTCTCGATCCAGTCTGTGCACCAATTCGAGCTGATCACATTCCGGGCGAAGCTGACGCATCGCTTCGATTACACCGAAATTGACACCACTGCCACCGTGTACCGCCAGGCCAGCTGGCTTGTTGATGACGATCAGTCCTTTGTCTTCATAAAGAATATTCTCCTGCAGTGCTTGCAGAATTCCCTGCCCGACCAGCACCGGCTCCTCGGGAGTGGGTAACCGCACCGGAGGAATGCGCACCAGATCACCGGCCTTCAATCTATAGTCAGGCTTGATACGACCTTTATTGACGCGCACTTCGCCCTTTCGCAGGATACGGTAGACCAGCGTCTTCGGAGCGCCCTTGAGACGGGTGATCAGATAGTTATCGATGCGTTGACCTGCGTGACCCTCATCGATGAGGTCGGTCTGAACGGATGCGGAGGAGCTGGAGGAAGGTTCTGTCATGCGCGCATGATACATTTTTTGAGCCAATTGAAGCACTTAAAAAATGCTGATATAGTCCAGCGAGCTGCTTGTCTTGCAGCCGGGGAACCCGGGTTCGAAGGAGCCTGGCCCAACTCCCCAGAAATACCGAGACAGAGGCTTGGCCAGGCGAAAAGAAGATGCCGGCGAGCCGTGCTCGACATGCTGTCTGCCATGTGGCAGGCAGAATATTCAACCCGCTCACTGGATGACGATGAGCGGCACCCGATTCAGATGGGTAAGTGTTTAGGTGGAGATGCACAGCTTCAGGATCATGTGACGAGCGCTGACACTTGCCAATAATGTGTCCCCGTCCAAGTCCGGCTGATTCCTCCCTAAGAACCTTTCACCTCCGCGGGCCAGAGCCAGAGAAGGCGAATGAGGCGTTTCGGTTATATCCACAGTGTGGATGCCTGCGCCCTTTAACGCAGTATGGCGGTGCACAGCTGGTAGTGAAGAGGGTTCGAAGATGCGTTTCTCTGTACTCGCCGTATACAGACCGAACTGTCGCTGCTCCAAGCAACGATATGAACTCTGAACAAGGGCAAGGTTGGCCCATGCAGAAACACACCTGACACCTGGCAGATGAGTCTCGGGTGCCGTTATGTGTCGTTCCAGTTGGCAATGGACACAACGGTACTTCATGAAAAGAATGCTGATCAACGCAACTCAACCTGAAGAGTTGCGCGTCGCACTGGTAGACGGCCAGCGCCTGTACGACCTGGACATCGAATCCGGAGCACGGGAACAAAAGAAGGCCAACATCTACATGGGCCGCATCACTCGCGTCGAGCCCAGCCTCGAAGCCGCCTTCGTTGACTTCGGGTCCGAACGCCATGGCTTCCTCCCCCTGAAGGAAATCTCCCGGGAATATTTTTCCAAACAGCCTGAAGGCCGGGTAAACATCAAGGAAGTCCTCAAGGAAGGCCAGGAAGTCATCGTCCAGGTCGACAAGGAAGAGCGCGGCAACAAGGGTGCAGCCCTTACCACTTTCATCAGTCTGGCCGGACGCTATCTCGTCCTGATGCCGAACAACCCGCGTGCCGGTGGCATCTCTCGCCGCATCGAGGGCGAAGAGCGCAACGAACTGCGCGAAGCACTCAACAGCCTGAACATTCCTGCCGACATGGGCATGATCGTGCGCACTGCCGGCCTGGGCCGCAGCGCCGAGGAACTGCAGTGGGATCTCGACTACCTGCTGCAACTGTGGGAAGCCATCAAATCCGCGTCCGCCGAGCGCAACGCGCCTTTCCTGATCTATCAGGAAAGCAACGTCATCATCCGCGCCATCCGCGACTATCTGCGTCAGGACATCGGCGAAGTACTGATCGACAGCGACACGGTCAAGGATGAAGCGCTGAACTTCATCAGCCAGGTGATGCCGCAGTACGCCAGCAAGGTGAAGCTGTACGAGGACAGCGTTCCGCTGTTCAACCGGTTCCAGATCGAAAGCCAGATCGAGACCGCATTCGAGCGCGAAGTGAAGCTGCCATCAGGCGGGTCCATCGTGATCGACCACACCGAAGCTCTGGTTTCGATCGATATCAACTCTGCCCGCGCTACCAAGGGTGGTGATATCGAAGAAACCGCCTTGCAGACCAACCTCGAAGCCGCCGAAGAAATCGCGCGGCAGCTGCGTCTGCGGGATATCGGTGGCCTCATCGTCATCGATTTCATCGACATGACACCGGCCAAGAACCAGCGTGCTGTGGAAGAGCGAGTCCGTGAAAGCCTTGAAGCTGATCGCGCCCGCGTGCAGGTCGGCCGCATCTCCCGCTTTGGCCTGCTGGAGATGTCCCGCCAGCGCCTGCGTCCGTCGCTTGGCGAAACCAGCGGCATCGTATGTCCGCGATGCAACGGTCGCGGCACCATCCGCGACGTGGAATCACTATCCCTGTCGGTCCTGCGACTGATCGAAGAGGAAGCGCTGAAAGAGCGTACCGCGGAAGTGCGTGCGCACGTACCGATCGCCGTTGCGACTTTCCTGCTCAATGAGAAGCGCGAAGCATTGGCCAAGACTGAAAAGCGCACTAAGGTTCGCCTGGTCATTCTGCCGAGCGAGCATATGGAAACGCCGCACTTCGACGTGCAGCGTCTGCGTGACGACCACGAGTCAGTGGTGAACAACGAGACCAGCTACGCCATGAAAGTCGAGGTGGTCGCGGAGGAACCCGTGCAGGTCAGCCAGACCCGTGCAATCGTTCGCCAGGAAGCCGCGGTAAAGAGTATCGCCCCTTCCCGTCCGGCACCGACCCCGGCTCCGGCTCCCGTTGCCGTGACACAGGTCATTCAACAGCGTCAGCCGGGATTGTTCAAAGGTATCATCAAATCCCTGGTGAGCCTGTTCGCGGGCAACTCCGAGCCGGAAGCTACTGAAGAAAAAGCTCCGACCGAGCAGCGCCCTGAGCGTAAGCCGAGTCGTGACAGCAACCGCGGCGACGACCGCCGCAACGGGCGTCGTCGCTCACGCAACGATCGCAGCGAGCGGCCCGAGCGCAGCGAAGGCGATCGCAAGCAGGGTGGCGGCCGTCAGGAACGCACCGAGCGTCCGGAGCGAGCTGAGCGGACCGAACGACCAGAACGCAAGCCTGAGCAGGCCGTCGAAAGCAAGCCGGTAGAAACCACCCGTCGCCGCCGTCGCAATCCGGAGGCAGCTGAGCGCGCGCCCCGTGAGGAAGAGCCTGCGCGCGCCAGTGCGCCCGCCGAACCACGCAATCAGTCCGAACGTCGTCCGCGTCAGGAAGAAAAGCCGGATATCGAAGAAACCGTAGCCGCCGGTTTTGAGCAACAGGACGAGCAGAGCGAGGGTGATCGTCCAAAGCGCCGCTCGCGCAACAGCCAGCGCCGCCGCAATAACCGTCGTAGCCGTCCCGTCCAGGACGAAACCGCTGCGAGCAGCGAAGAACCCGGGAACGACCAGTCCCAGGAAGCGGGTCAGGCAGGCACAGCCAAGGCGCCGCAGGTCCCTAGCGAAGCTGCCGCCGCCGCTACTGCTGCGATTGCTTCCGGACTTGGCGAGGTCTCGGCCAACGTGCGCCCGAGCGAATCGGAAACGACTACTGACGATGCTCCGGGCGATGTCCAGACGCCAGTCGAAGAAGGCCTCAACCAGAATGCAGCCGACGCCGAGCAGTCGATTTCGAGTGCAGTCGAAGCTTTCAGCCAATCGCGTCGGGACCAGGCTGGCGATCACAGTGCCGAAGCGATCGATGCTGACGCTGGTCTGGCTGCTGAATTGTCCGACGAGCCCGAACAGGCTCAAGCGTCGGCCGTCAACCAGGTCCAAGCGCAGGCAGAACCTGAAGCCAAGCCGGAGCAGGCAGACGAGCCCGCTGCGGCCGCTGCAGACAAGCCGTCCGTTGACGAGCCCGAAGTCGCTGAACAGCCCACGGCTGCGCCGGCGCTGACGGAAAGCGGTCGTGCGTATAACGATCCCCGTGAAGTGCGTCGCCGTCAGCAGGAAGCCAAGCGTATGGCCGAGCAGCAAGCTGCCGAGGCAGCCGAAGCTCAGCAATCCGCCCTGCCCCTGGAGGCTGCCGAAGCGCCAAGTTCGGCCAACGCGACCGGCGACGACGCTCATCCGGATACCCACGTACTCGCGCAGCAGTTCGAGGGCGAAGGCGAAGGCGGAGCAACCGAGTCAGCAGACAAGGCCGTACACAATGCAACTGGCGATGTTGGGCATCCGGACCTGAACGTACTGGAGCAGCAACTGGACATGCCTTCCGAAGCGGAAGTGAATGTGCAAACCCAGCCCGAACCCAGCGACGTTGCCGGCCACCCGGATACCAGCGTGATGGGTCAGCAACTGGACGACGAGTCGCAGGCCAAAGACGTGCCGACCGAAGATGGCACAGGCAAGACCGGTCACCCCGACACCCATGCTCTCGCACAACAGTTCGAAAGCAAGGAGGACGAGGACGACCAGAAGCCCAAGCAATAATCTTCGGGCAACGAAAAAGGGGTGCTTCGGCATCCCTTTTTTACGCTTGAATGACGCGCCTTGGTTCAACCGCCGAGCTGCTGCGGCTCCATCTCAAGCGTAACCCCGAAGCGGCTGGCCACGTCAGCGCGGATATCCCCGGCGAGAGCCATCACCTCCTTCCCCTTTGCGCCGCCATGATTGACCAGCACCAGCGCCTGATCGCGATGCACTCCGACTGTACCTCGCCGCAATCCACGCCAGCCTGCCTGGTCGATCAGCCAGCCAGCGGCGAGCTTTACCGAGCCCACTCCCTGCGAATAGCTGGGCATATTCGGATGATCCCTACGCAAACGCTCGGCATGTTCGCTCGATACCACGGGATTTTTGAAAAAGCTTCCGGCATTACCGATCAGTGCCGGATCCGGAAGTTTGGAACGCCGAATAGCACAGACCAGCTCCGCCACCACGCGAGCATCGGGCCGAGTCAAACCGGTTTCATCCCAGGCGGCACGAAGCGGCGCGTAATCGACACGCAGCCGAGGGGTGCGGGACAGACGTAGCCGAACCTGGAGGATCACGAAGCGCCCCGGATGACGCTTGAAAACGCTATCTCTGTAGCCAAATTCACAAGCCTGCCGATCGAAGCGCAGCACTTGAGCCGTCTCCCTATCGAGTGCGTCCAGACTGTCGAATACATCCGCCAGCTCGACACCGTACGCACCGATATTCTGTACCGGTGCCGCACCCGTAGTACCCGGAATCAGAGCAAGGTTCTCCAGGCCCGACAGTCCCTGGTCGAGAGACCAGGCGACAAGGCGATGCCAGTTTTCGCCAGCCGCAGCCTGGATAAGCACCGTGTCCCGGTGGCGAGCCAACACTCGTTTGCCAAGGCTGCGCATGCAGATAAGGAGACCCGAAACCGGCCCGCCCAGAACGACGTTGCTGCCGCCACCCAGAACCGTAACGGGCCAGCCGTGTCGGTCCGCCAGCGCCAGTGCCTCGAGCAGCTGTGAGAGCGTCTCGACTTCGACGAGATGTTCTGCCGGCTCGCAAATACCGAAGGTGTTGTAACGTCGGAGATCAACCGACTCTCGCACCGAGATCATCGCGGATAGCGACCCGACCGAGGCGCGCTCGTCATGCGCCGCCCAGGAGCGAACGGACCCGCGCCAGATCCTCGATCGTATCGACACCCGCCGGTGGCGTGACGCACGCATCAGCCACATGGATGCGCTGGCCATACCAGAGGGCGCGCAGCTGCTCCAATGATTCCACGGTTTCCAGCGGGCTGACCGGCCAGGACACGTAATCGTGGAGGAAGCGCACTCGATAGGCATACAGGCCGATATGCCGACGGAATGCTACATCAGCTGGCAGCGATGCCGGCTTGCCTCCGGCAAATTCATCGCGACACCAGGGCATCGGCGCGCGACTGAAATACAGCGCATAGCCTGCCTGGTCGGTCACCACTTTTACCACGTTCGGGTTGAACAGCGCGTCAACGTCGACAAGCGGTTCCGCCAGCGTGGCGATACTGGCTCGATCTGCCGCCTGCAGATCGGCTGCAACCTGCTCGATGAGCTCAGGGGGAAGCATGGGCTCATCGCCCTGCACGTTTACCACGCAAGCGTCCGCAGGCAATTCCAGCTGAGACACTACCTCCTGCAAGCGATCGGTACCCGAAGGATGATTCTCGCGGGTCAACACCACGTCGGCGCCGAACCCTCGGCAAGCGTCGACGATTCGTTGATCATCTGTCGCAACCGTCACGCTGAGCGCGGTGCTTTGGCGAGCCTGCTCCCAGACTCGCTGGATCATGGGCTTGCCTGCGATATCCTGCAACGGTTTGCCCGGCAAACGGGTGGAGGCAAAGCGGGCCGGAATAATGACGTGATACATATCAGCGATCCAGGCGCTCGTCGGCGTCAAGAGCACGGGCTTCGCTCTCGAGCATGACTGGAATACCGTCGCGCACCGGATAAGCCAGGCCATCGGCACGACACCACAGTTCGCTCTTGTCCCCATTTTGCACCAAGGGTCCCTTGCACAGCGGACAGGCAAGTATATCGAGCAGTTTCGGATCCATTAAGGCTCTCCTGGGAAAAGTGATCGGGGCAGCCGGGCGTGCAGAGCTTCGGCGAATGCGTCGCTCAGAACCGCCTCCACGCTCAGGTACCACCAATTGTCCTGCGCCAGCTCGCTGCACTTCACCGCGTCCTTTTCGGTCATGATGACCGGGCGCGAGGCGTCGAAACCGGCAAAACTGTCTGCATTGTAATCGGCGTGATCGCCGAAGGCATGCTTTCTTGGCGCAAAGCCAAGCTGCTGCAACGTATCGAAGAAGCGTTGCGGATTACCGATGCCTGCCAGCGCCTCGACCTCTCGTGTCCAGCGCCAGCTGTCGATAGCCAGCCGCTCGCCGCTGCGCACGTTTATCAATGCCACCGGCTCGAGACGCATCGCATAGCTGCCCTGCGCATCAGTAGGCGCACCAGTGCGTACCAGCAGATCCACGCTCTGCAGTCGGTCTGCCGGCTCGCGCAGCGGCCCCTCTGGCAGGCAGCGTCCGTTTCCGAGGCCGCGAGCGTCATCGATCATTACCAGTTCGATGCTACGCCCCAGCCGATAATGCTGTAGGCCATCATCACTGATGATCACATCAACCCGGTGTCGCTCCAGCAAGGCGCGGCAGCCACGCGGCCGGTCAGGATCAATGACGACGGGTATATCGAAGCGCCGCGCGATCAACAACGGCTCGTCGCCGCTCTGCGCCGGCGCATGGCTAGCCTGGACAAACCGCGGAAACGTGCCCGACTCGGCGCCATACCCTCTGCTGATCAGCCCGACGCGCAAGCCTCTGGCGCGCAAGTGTGCGATCAACCAGAGACACATGGGCGTCTTGCCGGTGCCCCCAAGGGTGATATTCCCTACGACGATTACAGGTACCGGTGGCGCCCATTGCTCCGCCCTCCCTGACAGATAACGGGCGCGGCGGCGGGCAACAACAGTGGCGTATAAAGCGGAAAGCGGTCTGAGCAGCACCAACCAGCGATGCTGCCCATACCAAGCGCGCAGGAAAAAACGTTCGAGCCTTGGACTGCTCACTGTGAGCCGCCCGCCTCCATCTGACTGGTGGTCAGGCGCAGCCGGCCAAAACCGAGCTGACCAGCCGCGTCCATAGCAGTAATCACTGCCTGATGCGGGGTCTGGGCGTCGGCGGTAATGATTACCGGGAGGTTGTTATCCCCTGCAGACTCCCGTTGCAAGGCTGCCATGAGCTTTTCCAGACTCGGGTCGATAAGAACCTTGTCGTTGATCGCGGTTTCGCCTGTAGCTGAAATCGTCACCTCGATCTGCTGCGGAGCAGCCGAATCCACCGTTTCTCCGGATCTGGCCTGCGGCAGATCGATTTTTAGCTGCGTCTCCCGGGTAAAGGTGGTGGATACCATGAAAAAGATCAGTAGCAGAAATACCACGTCTATCAACGGAGTGAGATTGACCCCGACCTCGTCGAGCTTCTGTCGGCGAAAATTCACGGTCAGGCCCCTTTACGACCATTGCCGGCACGCAGCGGCACGGGTTCGGGACCAGCACCGCTTTCGATTTCACGATTCCCCTGCATAACCTCTACCAGCTTGGTCGCTTCCTGCTCCATGCTCACTACCAGCTCATCAACACGACGGACAAAGAACCGGTGAAAGAACAACGCAGGGATGGCAACCGTCAGACCGGCTGCAGTAGTTACAAGCGCCTTGGAAATACCTCCAGCCAGCACACCGGTGTTGCCTGTGCCCTGGGTCATGATTGCGCTGAATACATCGATCATACCGATGACGGTTCCCAGCAGACCCAGCAGCGGGGTGATCGCAGCGATGGTACCTAGCGTGTTGAGATAGCGTTCCATCTCGTGAATCACCCTGCTGGCTGCTTCCTGGATGCACTCCTTCATGATCTCTCTGCCATGACGGGCGTTGGCCAGACCGGCCGCTAGGATCTCCCCAAGCGGCGAATCGGCGCGCAATGTTTTCAATTTCACCGCGTCAAGCTGACCATCCTTGACCCAGCGCCAGACCTGGCCAAGGAGATTGGGAGGAGCTATACGGCTGGTCCGCAGGGTCCATAAACGTTCGATGATGATTGCCACGGCGATGACCGACGACAACAGAATCGGCAACATCAGCCAGCCGCCCGCACTGATCAATTCCCACACAAGCGATCCCTCCCCCAAACTGATATGACTCTAACACAGGCCCGTACACGGCTCGTCCGTCAGCCGCCTGCAAAATCGATGTTGTTATTCGTGCCAGAAGCGTCGCTTCTCATCGCGCCAGCGCCAGCTCAACGTGCCTGGATTCGACTCGCCGAATTCGAACCTGATCGCCCCGGAGCGCGCAGTATAAACCGGTTCAGCAAGCAATTCTCGGTAACGTTCCACAACCTTCGGATGCGGATGTCCGAACGGACTATGGAAAGCTGAACTGAACACCACCCATCGCGGCGAAACCGCGCGAATGAAGGCGTAGGATGACGAGGTCCGGCTGCCGTGATGCGGCGCGACCAGCAAATCCGACGCTAACGGCTCGGAGAGCATCTGATACTCGCCACGGATACCCAGATCGCCGGGCAGCAAAACCGAACCCCATGCACCGGTGATGCGCAACACGCACGAGCGCTCGTTCGCGGGGGCAGGCGGCGGCGCGCTATATACGACGCGAAACTCGACCCCGTCCCAGTTCCAGGCCTCCCCGGGCTGGCACGGTTGTGCGCCAAGCCCGGCCAGTTCTGTCGCCTGTCCGGATAGCACTCGTGCTACCGGAAGACGCTCCAGAAGCGCAGCCGCTCCGCCAGCATGATCATTGTCAGCATGACTGAGCAGTAGCGTATCGAGCTTGCGAACGCCGAGCTCGAGCAGTGCCGGGTATACGACCGCTTCGCCCAGATCGAAGCCGCTGCGCAGGCGCGCCCCAGTGTCGTACAGCAAGACGTGCGAATGCGTCTGGATCAGAACCGACAAGCCCTGCCCGACGTCCAGCGTCGTTACCCAGAACCCGCCCGGTTCCGGGGCTCGCGACATCGGTTGGAAAAACGCCACCAGACAGACAAGCGCAGGGACTCGGAGAATACCGGACAAAGGACTTATCAGCGCTAACGCCCCGACCGCGCCGATGCTCCAATTGATCCATCCCGGAAACGCAAGCATCACTGGCGCACGCCACGACGCCGCATGCTCGAGAATATGAAACAAACCGTTCAAAGCCTTTGCCGCCAACCACAGGAGCGACTCGGAGCCGAGATAAAGCTCTGCCAGGGTACCCAATAACGCGGCCGGCACGACCACGAGGCTGACCCATGGAATGGCAATCAGGTTCAATGCAGGGGCAGTCAGGCTTCCGGGCATGCCCCAGAGCACCAGCCACGGCCATAGGCCGACGAAGATTACCCATTGCGCCCGCCCCCAGCGCCACCAGATACCGCGTACCGCCAAACGCCCCGCCATGCCTAGCAGCAATAACCCTACAGCCATGAACGATAACCAGAAACCTGCCCTCAGCGGAGCGGCCGGGGCTAGAATCGTGACCGCGCAGAGCGCGCCCAGCCAGAAAACCCAGGGGTTGATCTGCCGATAGCGCAAACGTGCCAACAACACCAGCGCCACCATCAACAGCGCTCTCTGAGTGGGGACCGCAAACCCGGCGAGACCGGCATACACGGCGGCAGCCGCTAGCGCCAGAGGCGCCGCAAGCCACTGTTGCGGGAACGACACCCGCAGCAGTCCCAACCAGCCCATTGCGGATACCATCGCGAACACCGCGGCGGAGACCATACCTACGTGGAGTCCGGAGATGACCATCAGGTGCCCGGTTCCGGTGGCCTGCAGCGTTTGCCAATCGCTGTCGCCGAGCACGCTGCGGTCCCCGACCACCAGAGCGATCAAGCGCTCGCCACCGGGGTGTGCCGAAAGCCTTTCGCTCAGACGTTGACGCACCAGTCGCCGCCAGTGCGAAAGACTCTGCGTCCCGGCCTCGATACGTTTGCCTGAGCGAATGCTGGCTACCGCGCCGATCTGTTGAGCGAACAGCCAGGACTCGTAATCGAAGCCACCCGGGTTGGACATGCCACGCGGGCGACGAAGGCTGCCAACGAAACGCCACCGCTCTCCGGGTTCTACCGCCTCGCCGGCATACCAGTGCGCACGCATGGTCGGTAGGGCCTCCCCGGTTTCGGCGTCACGTGCATTGTCGACCAGGAACCGCCAGCCAACTGCGCTTCGCTCTGGCAAGCCGGCTACATGGCCGGTGAACGTGATTCGCTGGTTATCGAAGTGCTCCGGCAATCGCTCGCCCATCGTCATCTGATGGTGGCTGCAAGCCCATGCCAGACCTAGCAGAAACAGCGCGACCGGATGCCAGCGTCGATACGTTGCGGCAGTAAACGAGGCAGCACCGAAAGCCGCGATCAGCCATAGCGGCGTGATCAGCCCGACGAATAGCGCCGTCAGGCCTAGCGGTAAATTCATTGTGGAAACATCCTGTTCGCCACTGCTCTGTCAGGCGGTAGTTACGACCTGCCATTCCATGCATAATTGGTTTAACTCTTCCAGCAGCCAAATGGTTTGCGATGCCGCGCCGCCTACTAAAACGCTACATGCCCACCCCCGAGCGCATCAAAGCCAACAAATCGCTGCGCTTCCTCGGCACGATGCTGCATGACCCGAACCTCTGGCACCTCAATCGCCACAGCGTCGCCCGGGCGGCTGCCATTGGTTTGTTCGTCGCTGCGCTACCCATACCGATGCAGATGTTGCTTTCCGCGGCCATAGCGGTGCCTTCGCGGGCGAACCTGCCCATTTCGGTCGGCCTGGTATGGCTGACCAATCCGGTCACCATGCCACCGATCTTCTTCATCG
>CAYZFU010000048.1:13242-17255 GCA_964477725.1 uncultured Halopseudomonas sp. | reverse complement strand
CATCGCCTCCGGCCTGCCGTTGTCGGTGAAGCAGGAGGATATCCAGCATTCCGGCTTCGCCATACAGTTCCGGGTCAATGCCGAGGACCCGAAGAATAACTTCTTCCCCTCCTTCGGCAAGATCACCCGCTACTACGCACCGGGCGGACCGGGCGTTCGCGTGGATACGGCGATCTACACCGGCTACACCATTCCGCCGTTCTACGACTCGATGTGCCTGAAGCTGATCGTCTGGGCGCTGACGTGGGAGGAAGCCATGGATCGCGGCCTGCGCGCGCTCGACGACATGCGCTTGCAGGGTGTGAAGACCACTACGCCCTACTACCAGGCAATTCTGCGCAATCCCGAGTTTCGTAGCGGCGTGTTCAATACCAGCTTCGTCGAAGCCCATCCGGAACTGTTGCAGTACTCGGTCAAGCGCAAGCCCGAAGAACTCGCCCTGGCCATCGCTACTGCCATCGCGGCGCATGCCGGACTATGAACCCAGCGGCAAGCATCAAGCTGCAAGCTGAACTAAAGCGCTGATCCGCTTGCAGCTTACTGCTTGGAGCTTGGAGCTTGGAGCTAATGAGGACACCATCATGAACAGCCCACGCAAAATTACCGTAACCGACACCATCCTGCGCGACGCACACCAGTCGCTGCTGGCCACCCGTCTGCGGACCGAAGACATGTTGCCGATCTGCCCGAAGCTCGATCAGGTCGGTTACTGGTCGCTGGAAGTCTGGGGCGGCGCGACCTTCGACGCCTGCGTGCGCTTCCTCAAGGAAGATCCGTGGGAGCGCCTGCGCCAGCTGCGCGAAGCGCTGCCCAACACCCGCCTGCAAATGCTGCTGCGCGGTCAGAACCTGCTGGGCTATCGCCATTACAGCGATGACGTGGTCCGCGCCTTCGTCGCCAAGAGCGCCGAGAACGGTATCGATGTGTACCGCATCTTCGATGCGATGAACGATGTCCGTAATCTGGAAACCGCCATCGCCGCGGTCAAGGATGCCGGCAAGCACGCCCAGGGCACCCTGGCCTATACCACCAGCCCCGTGCATAACGTCGAAGCCTATGTGAAACAGGCCAAGGCCATGGCTGCCATGGGCATCGACTCGATCGCCATCAAGGATATGGCCGGTCTGCTCACCCCCTTCGCCACGGCAGAGCTGGTCAGTGCGCTGAAGGCCGAGCTGCCACTGCCGGTATTCATTCATTCACACGACACCGCCGGCATGGCGGCGATGGTGCAGATCAAGGCGATCGAAGCCGGCGCTGATCATATCGACACCGCCATCGGCTCCATGGCCTGGGGTACCAGCCACCCGGGCACCGAGTCGATGGTCGCAGCCCTGCGCGGCACACCCTACGACACCGGCCTGGACCTGGCACTGATCCAGGATATCAGCCTGTACTTCCACGCCGTACGCAAGAAGTACCACCAGTTCGAAAGCGAATTCACCGGTGTCGATACCCGCGTGCAGGTCAACCAGGTGCCGGGCGGCATGATGTCCAACCTGGCCAACCAGCTCAAGGAACAGGGCGCGCTCAACCGCATCCAGGAAGTATTCGAGGAGATTCCGCGCGTACGTGCCGATCTCGGTTATCCGCCGCTGGTAACACCCACCTCGCAGATCGTCGGCACCCAGGCTGTGTTCAACGTACTGGCCGGCGAGCGCTACAAGACCATCACCAACGAAGTGAAGCTGTTGCTGCAGGGTCGCTACGGCCAGGCGCCCGGTGCAATCAACGAAGATCTGCGTCGTCGCGCGATCGGCACCGAAGAGGTCATTGATGTGCGCCCTGCCGACCTGATTGCGCCGGAAATGGACAAGCTGCGCAAGGAAGCCGGTAGCCTGGCACAGAGCGAGGAAGACGTCCTGACCTTTGCGATGTTCCCGGACATCGGACGCAAGTTTCTCGAAGAGCGCGCCGCAGGCACCCTCAAGCCCGAGGAGCTGTTGCCGATTCCGGACGGCACCAGCGCCAAGCCGATGGCTCAGGACGGCAGCCCCACCGAGTTCATTATCGATGTGCATGGCGAGACCTACCGGGTCGACATCACTGGCGTCAGCGTCAAGGGCGATGGCAAGCGGCACTTCTACCTGAGCCTGGACGGCATGCCGGAAGAAGCCGTGTTCGAATCGCTCAACAGCTATGCCGGGGGCAGCGGCGGCAGCCAGCGCAAGCAGGCCAGCAAGCCGGGGCACGTCACCACCAGCATGCCTGGCAATGTGGTCGATGTGCTGGTCCAGGTTGGCGACACGGTCAAGGCCGGTCAAGCTGTGCTGGTCAGCGAAGCGATGAAGATGGAGAGCGAGATCCAGGCCGGTGTCGACGGCACCGTGAAAGCGGTCAACGTCGCCAAGGGCGACCGGGTCAACCCGGGCGAGATCCTCATCGAAATCGAATGAGCTGGCTAACGGTGATTTAGCGGAGGGAAAGCATGGGGTTTGATCCGGTTGTATTGTTCTTTGTGTTCGGCTTGTTCGCCGGTCTGGTCAAGAGCGAACTGAAGCTCCCGCCAGGGCTCTACGATACGCTGTCGATCCTTCTGCTGCTGGCAATTGGTCTGCATGGTGGCGTGGAGCTGGCCGAGCAGGCCAGTCCGGCATTGCTTGGCCAGACCGCAGCGGTGCTGGCGCTTGGCATCGCCTTGCCGCTGGTAGCCTTCCCGGTGCTGCGCGTGTTGCGCTTCAACCGTACCGACTCGGCCAGCATCGCCGCCCACTACGGCTCGGTGAGTGCAGCGACCTTCGCCGTGGTCATCGCCTACCTGTTGTCTCAGGACATCGAGTTCGAGAGCTACATGCCGCTGTTCGTCGCGGTGCTGGAGATTCCGGCGATCATCGTCGGCATTCTGCTGGCCAAGGGCGTAAGCCGCGATACCGACTGGAAATCGCTTAGCCACGAAGTGTTCCTTGGCAAGAGCATCATGCTGTTGTTAGGCGGCCTGGCGATCGGCGTGCTCGCCGGCAAACAGGCCATCGCGCCGCTGGAGCCGCTCTACACCAGTATGTTCAAACCAGTGCTGGCGTTCTTCCTGCTGGAAATGGGTCTGATCGCCTCGCGCCACCTCGGCAGCCTTAAGACCGCCGGGCTACGGCTGGCGATTTTCGCGCTGGGTTTCCCACTGTTCGGCGCGCTCAGTGGCGCCCTGCTCGGCGATCTCCTCGGGTTGTCGGTGGGTGGCATGACCGTGCTCGCTACGCTGGCAGCCAGTGGATCCTACATCGCCGTGCCGGCAGCGATGCGCCTGGCATTACCGGAGGCCAACCCGGCGCTGTCGCTCACCGCCTCGCTGGGCATTACCTTTCCGTTCAATATACTGGTCGGCATTCCCCTATATCTGGCGCTGGCCCAATGGCTGAGCAACTGAGGCTAATCCCATGAGCATGCCCACCCGTACCCTACTGACGATCATCTGCGAGGCGCCATTGGAATCCCGGCTCCTACGCGACCTCGAACAGCACGGGGCGCCCGGCTGGACCATCTCCGATGCCCGCGGCCGCGGCAGCCGCGGCGTGCGCAGTGCCGGCTGGGACAACGACGGCAATATTCGCGTAGAGGTAATCTGTACGCACGAGATCGCCGAGCAGATTGCCCATCATGTGCAGGAAAAGTATTACGCCAACTTTGCGATGGTCTGCTTCCTTTCGGAAGTCGAAGTTCTGCGGCCGCAGAAATTTCAGTCGCGCGGCTGATCACCCGTGTGCCGGACGGCCCTGATGTTGGTGGCTTGTCGCCGGTCGCTGGCTTATAATTCCCCGCTTTTCGTTTCTGCCGCGCATCTGCGGCATCACTGAGCGAGGCACCGCGATGACCGCACTGGTAGGCGTGATCATGGGTTCGAAGTCCGACTGGTCCACCCTGAGCCACACGGCCGACATGCTGGAACAGCTTGGGATCCCCTTCGAGGTCAAGGTGGTCTCGGCTCACCGCACCCCGGACCTGCTGTTCCAGTACGCCGACGAGGCCGAAAGCCGCGGCATCGAGGTGATCATCGCCGGTGCCGGTGGGGCCGCGCACCT
>CAYZFU010000048.1:10918-13232 GCA_964477725.1 uncultured Halopseudomonas sp. | reverse complement strand
GCGCGGCCAAGACCCATTTGCCGGTTCTAGGCGTGCCAGTCCAGTCTTCCATGCTGTCGGGTGTCGATTCGCTGCTGTCCATCGTGCAGATGCCGGCCGGCGTACCGGTGGCGACGCTGGCGATCGGCAAGGCCGGTGCGATCAATGCCGCGCTGCTGTCGGCGAGCATCCTCGGTGCCAAGCATCCGCAGTATCACCAGGCACTCAAGGACTTCCGCACCCGCCAGACCGATACCGTGCTGGACAACCCCGACCCGCGTCAGGCCTGAGGAATCGAACATGAAGATCGGCGTCATTGGTGGCGGCCAGCTCGGCCGCATGCTGGCTTTGGCAGGCACCCCGCTGGGTCAGCAGTTCGCCTTTCTCGACCCTGCGCCGGATGCCTGCGCCCAGGCGCTGGGCGAGCATATCCGTGCCGACTACAGCGACCGAGACCATCTTCGACAGTTGGCCGACGAGGTCGACGTGGTCACCTTCGAATTCGAAAGCGTCCCGGCTGATACCGTCGCCTTTCTTTCGCAGTTCGTGCCCGTCTACCCAAATGCAGAGTCGCTGCGTATCGCGCGGGATCGCTGGTTCGAAAAGTCGATGTTCCAGGAGCTGGGCATTCCAACACCGGAATTCGCCGATATTCAGTCGCAGGAAAATCTCGATCTGGCGGTGAAGCGCATCGGCCTGCCGGCGGTGATGAAGACCCGCACGCTGGGCTACGACGGCAAGGGCCAGAAAGTGCTGCGCACGCCGGAGGATGTTCACGACGCCTTCGCCGAACTGGGCAACGTTCCCTGCCTGCTCGAGGGCTTCGTCCCCTTTACCGGGGAGGTTTCGTTGATCGCTGTGCGCGCCCAGGATGGCCAGACCCGATTCTACCCGCTGGTGCATAACACCCACGAACAGGGCATCCTGCGTCTTTCCGTGGCCAGCTCGGCGCATCCCATGCAATCGCTGGCCGAGGATTATGCCAGCCGGGTACTGGACAAGCTCGGCTACGTTGGCGTGCTGGCGTTCGAATTCTTCGAGATCGACGGCGGGCTGAAAGCCAACGAGATAGCGCCGCGGGTACATAACTCCGGACACTGGACCATTGAAGGCGCCGAATGCAGCCAGTTCGAGAACCATCTGCGGGCCATAGCCGGTCTGCCGCTGGGCTCAACCGCCAAGGTCGGCGAAAGCGCCATGCTCAATTTCATCGGCACAGTGCCGCCGGTAGCCGAGGTCGCGGCAATCGATGACTGCCACGTGCATCATTATGGCAAAGCATTCAAGGCTGGCCGCAAGGTCGGACATGCGACGCTGCGCTGCGCTGACAGCGCCACCCTGCAAGCGCGCATCGCCGCCGTCGAGGCTCTGATCGACCGTTACTGATCGCCACCTCGAGCCGATAAATTGCACGCCAGCGGGCTTGCCCGCTGGCTGCGGATCGCCGAGCATAGACACTTCGAATGGATCCGGCGCGCCACGCCCGGGACTGCTCCCCTTCTCCACGGTGTCTCATGCGAATTTTCCGCTTCGTTATACCCCTGCTGTTTACAGGTCTGGTAAACGCCGCCCCGATCGAAATCGACTGGCTCGATCTGCTCCCGGAAGAGGACTACCAGGCCATGCTCGACATGCCCGAGATCGGCCACGACTCGGGCGAGGAGATACCCGGCGACTTCACTGCAGGCATGCGCCAGCGCGACCAATCGCTCCCGGAGGTGATGTATTCGCGCCGGGTCGTGGAGAGCTACGACGGCCAAGGCGTGCAGATCGGTGGCTACCCGGTACCGCTGGAAACTAGCGAAACCGGCGCTTACACGCTTTTCTTTCTGGTACCGTACGCAGGCGCATGTATCCACGTACCGCCGCCGCCGCCCAACCAGATCATCCTGGTGGAATACGCCGATGGCATGCGTATCGATGACATCTATGTGCCGCTGTGGGTTAGCGGTACGCTGCAGGTGGATCAGACCAGCAATGAACTGGCGGACGCGAGCTACCGGATCCTCGCCGAACGGGTGTGGCCCTACGACGGTTAGCGAACGTCACACCTGGTCACCCAGCCGGGCGATTCGATCGCAACGGCGGACCGGTATGCTGTCGATGGATAATTACCGAAGGATGGAATTGCAATGGAAACGCTCTTGGGGCTGATTGGCCTGACCATCGTCGTCGTGGTCTACCTGCGACGATGGCTGTTGAAAAAGGACATTCCCCAACAACAGACGACCAGCTTTCGTGGCGAGTTGTACAGGGTTGGCGAAGCATGTATCGCCCGGCGCACGCAGCCTGAAGCCAAAACGACAGTCGTAGTCATTCACGGCTTCGTCGAAAA
>CAYZFU010000048.1:9970-10908 GCA_964477725.1 uncultured Halopseudomonas sp. | reverse complement strand
TTATAGCGATCCGGAAATCGAGCTTATCAAGCTCACCTGTGCCGACTATCACGTGCCGGTGAGCCAGCCGACCTATACCACTGCAAACTGGGCGCGGACGCCGGATTACCGTGCAGGAACCATCGCCTATGACGCGGCGGTACTCAATCTCGCTCTGGAACATCTCGTCAGCACGCGCCAGGTCCGCGTGCATGGGCATTCTCGCGGAGGCGCGGTTGCCCTCGAAGCCGCGCGGCAGCGACCGGATCTGTTCGAGTCGGTCGAAGTGATACTCGAGGCGCCGGTGCTGCCGCAGGGCAAGCCCTATGCAGAGGTGCCGGCTATCGCCCGCTGGCTGTTCCCCTTCTTCCTGTTGCTGTGGCAGCAGCAGCCGATCTCGGATCGAAATCGCGCGGTCTGGGGGTCGCTGGAGAATCCACGCAAGCGCGAGCTGATCTGGGGCTACCCGTTCAACGCGCGCCACTGTAGTACGCTGGTTACCAATATCGCCGATATGAACCGGTGGATGGCGGAAACCGGCACCGACAGCTACCGCTGTGTGCAGCGAGGCGCGATTGTCGTCCCCGCGCGGGACCGGGTGCTCGACCCGCGCGCCATGCTGAGCAGCGCCCGGCAGGCGGAGAATCTGCAGATCATCGAGGTGGAAGACTGCAGCCATTTCGTGATTCTCGACCAGCCCGAAGCCATTCCGCCGTTGCGGCACGGCTGACATGAGCTTCAACTTCGAACCAGTCGGCATCGTTCGCTCCTGCTTCGTCGAGAAATTCGCCATTCCGCGTCAACCGCGGCTGGCGCCGGCCGCGCGGGGCACAGTTGAGCTGCTGCCACCTTACAGCCAGCCCGAAGCGCTGAGCGGGCTGGAACACGCCTCGCATCTGTGGTTACTGTTCGTCTTCCATGCCGCGCCAAGCGGTCCCGAACACTTGCGGGTGCGCCCA
>CAYZFU010000048.1:2310-9960 GCA_964477725.1 uncultured Halopseudomonas sp. | reverse complement strand
GGGCGGTAACAAGCGTATCGGCGTGTTCGCCAGCCGCGCGACACATCGTCCCAATCCGATAGGCCAGTCAGTGGTGCGCCTGGATGCGGTCGGCGACGGCTGTCTGCACATTTCCGGGATCGATCTGCTCGATTGCACACCAGTGCTGGATATCAAGCCCTACGTTCCCTACGCAGATTCGGTGGCGGACGCTCACTATGGCTTGGCCGACTCCGCACCGCGATTGCTTGTCGTCGAGTGGCATCCGGATGCACTGACCGCTGCACAGGCCCACGCCGAGCGGCTATGCGAACCGGTGGTGGCGCTGATCGAGCAATGCCTGAGCCAGGACCCCAAGCCGGCATACCAGATGCCGGCGCCAGAGCGAGAATACGGCGTGCACTTATGGGATCTGAACATCAGCTGGCATTACCCCTGTGCCGAGCGCATCCGTGTCCTGTCGGTAACCCGTCGCTGAACCCTGTCGACCCCGCGGATTCTTTGACAATTTGGCGCTTCTGGTTTGTTATCAGTGCACAACGCTGCCCAGAGGACCCGCCATGTATCGTGCTGCCATCGAAGAGCTGGATGCCTTTCTTGCGACCCATCCCAAGGTAACGACCTTCCAGCTGCTGCTCTGCGACAGCGGTGGCGTGCTGCGCGGCAAACATTTGCGACGCGAGGAGATGCGCGCCCTCTACCAGCACGGCCGCGCCTTGCCCAGCTCGTTGATGGGGCTGACGCTTCGCGGCGAGGATGTCGAAGAGACCGGGCTGGTCTGGGACGTTGGCGACGCCGACGGCATCGCCTTCCCGGTGACCGGCAGCCTGCGCCTGGTGCCCTGGCTCAGCGACACCGCCCAGGTTCAGGTGATGCTCGATACCGAGCAAGGCGGCTTCGGCCGGCACGCCGATCCGCGGGCACTGCTGATGGACGTAATCGCCGAGTTGCAACGCGACGGCCTGCATCCAGTGATGGCCGGCGAGCTTGAATTCTATCTGCTGGAGCAGGACGAGAGTGGGCGCGTCCTCCCGGCACGGCTGACCAACGGCCGTCGGCCACAGGATCCCGGCGTATATGGCATCGATGAGCTGGAGGGCGCCATGCCCTTTCTCGACGCGCTCTATACCGCATGCGAGGTTCAGGGGATACCGGCACGTACGGCTATCTCCGAATACGGCTGCGGCCAGCTTGAAATTACGCTGGAACATCGCAGCTGCGCGCTCCAGGCGATGGACGAGACGCTGTTATACAAGCGTCTGGTCAAGGCAGTAGCCGCGCAGCAGGGGCTGATTGCGTGTTTCATGGCCAAGCCGTTTGCCGGGCTGGTAGGTAACGGATTCCATTTGCATATCAGCCTGGCCGATGCAAACGGCAATAACCTGTTCGCCAGCGAAGAGCCCGTAGGGACGCCGCTCCTGCGCCAGTCGATCGCTGGACTGCAGGCGAGCCTGGCGGACAGCATGGCTCTGTTCTGCCCCAACGCCAATTCCTACCGGCGGTTCCAAAGCCACAGTTACGCGCCGGTGGCGCCAACCTGGGGTGTCAACAACCGTACGGTGGCCTTCCGCGTTCCGCTCGGCCCTCCCTTCAGCCGACACGTCGAACATCGCATATGCGGCGCCGATGCCAATCCCTACCTTGCAGCCGCCGCGGTGCTTGCCGGCATGCACCTCGGCATCCGTCAGGGCCTCGATGCCGGGCCTGCCGTGGTTGGCAATGGCTACGCTCAGGCCGGCCAGTCGATGAGCCTGGACTGGCATTCGGCACTCGAGCGGCTAGCTGAATCGGAATGGGCGCGTAATATGCTCGGCGCTCGTTTCCTCGATATTTTCCTGGCGGTCAAACGAGCCGAATATCGACAGTTCATGGGTGAAGTGGGCCAACAGGATTACGACTGGTACCTGCATCGCGCCTGAGTCCTCCGCCGTGGCATACTGGCCGTCACTTACCCAAGGATTCAAAAGATGTTCGACCTCGGACACGTCGCCCTGATGCTGGTTGGTGCTGTCATCGTCGCCTGGCTGTGGCGAGGGCTGGGTGCGCGCGACCAGGCGCTGGCCATGGTCCGTCGACATTGCGAACGCAACGACCTGCAGCTGCTCGACGACAGCATCGTTCTGAGCCGTCTGCGCCTAGGCCGAAACCAGCGGTCGAGGATCGGTTTGATCCGGCGCTATGGCTTCGAATTCACTGTCACCGGCGAAAGACGGTACCCGGGCTGGATCGAGCTCCACGGACAGCGGTTCCTGCGCATCGAGCTGGCCCCGCATCCGTTCCCGGGCTCCCCGGGAGAGGCACCAACGGAGCCACCAAGCAACGTCCACTATCTGCGCTAGGATCGCTTCGCTGCGTTCCACGTGGAACCTTGAAGGCGTCACCACAATGACTGGCCCGATGCTCAAGCATATCCCAACGCATTTGATCGCCGGCCCGCTCGGCGCCGGCAAGACCAGCATGCTGCGCGCGTTGCTCGCCCAGCGTCCGCCGGGGGAGCGCTGGGCAGTGCTGGTCAACGAGTTCGGAGAGGTAGGCATAGACGCAGCGCTGCTGGACAACGGTAACAAGCAGGACCTCACAATCAGTGAAATTCCCGGGGGCTGCCTGTGCTGCGTCAATGGCCTGCCTTTCCGGGTCGGCCTCGGACGGCTGTTGCGACGAGCCCGACCCGACCGGCTGCTCATCGAGACCTCTGGCCTCGGCCATCCCCGGCCATTGCTTCGTCAGCTGGCTGCGCCGCCCTGGGATACCGTGCTGCAGTTACATCCGCTGGTAATGGTGCTCGATGCCGAAGCGTTGGCGAGCCACGCCAAGCTGCCTCAGTCGCAGGAGGAGGCGCTGCAGTTCGCTGGCGTTCTCGTGATGAACAAGGCGGAGGCATTGAGCGATGCGGCCCGGGATCGACTCGCAGATAGCCTTCCGCACGCTGAGACAATCTGGTGCTCCCACGGGCAGGTTCATCTGGCGTCGCTGCCCTTGCAGCAGGGGTCCGAGTCGCCCGGCGAGTATGCCGTGGAAGATCTACCGACCGGCCCTCTGCCGCCAGCGAGGCTGTGGCGGTCTGCGCAGGACTGGCAACGCGAGGAGCGCAGCGCCGAAACCGGTTTCAGTCTGGGCTGGATAGTGCACCCTTCGGTCATCTTCGACCGCCACGCGGTCGAACGCTGGCTCGCCGACATCGGCTGGCTGCGTGCCAAGGGGGCGATCCGCACCGAGCAGGGATGGCAGAGCTTCAATGCCTTGCAGGGTGGCGAGGTGGCCTGGTCTTGCGGGACCGCTCGCAGCGACAGCCGTATCGAGCTGATTCTGGCCGCTCGGCCGGACGTCAGCGCTGTGGAAGCCGCCTTGCGAGAAACCGTTCGAGCCGGCTAATGTACGCATTTTCGACGAGCCTTCGATGACTAACCGACGCTTCACTTTGCCCTGCCTGCTGCTCGTCGTCTGCCCGGCCCTGGCGAGCGCCGAGGCCTGCCTGATCGAATCGAGCGACGAAGGCGTGCCGATCCGCATGTGCCAGCAGAACATGAGCATCCCGCCACAACTGTTCGAAAGCAGCTTTTGCCAGCCCCAGATTCCCCAGCGCAAGTTCGACATCAGCATGGTCGACGCCTGCCCCGCCGGGGCATACGGAATATGTGAAGGTGCGCGCACCGAAGGGGTCGCTTATCAGCAGTCCATCCATTACTACAGCGAACCCGACGACGCGCCGGTTTTGCGAGCCTATTGCGAGAAGATCAGCCAGGGCGTATGGCGCTTCCCTGATTAGCTGCGCGGAGCGGGACTGTCCGGCCGTCCGTCCAGGTCGACAGTGTCTCCTGGCTCGAGCTTCAGGCGTTCGATAGTACCGGCAGGCACTTCGATGACGAAACGAAGGGGACGATCGGCTCGATAGAGAGTGCAGGGCATGGCCTCGCATGGCGGTACCTGCCGAAACAGGTGAGTAATGCGCGCTCGTTCATCCAGATAAATCAGGTCGAGCGGGATGCGCATGTTGCGCATCCAGATAGACGGCGTAACGCCCGGCGGGAAATCGAACAACATCCCACCGTTCGGCGCAAGGTCCTCGCGCCCCATCAGACCTCGACGGCGCTCGTCCGGATCGTCGGCGACCTCCAACGCAAACGCCTCGCCTGCAAGCTTGGCGGTCAGGTCGTCTGCCAGCGCCGGCTCCATGCCCGCCAGAGCACCCGTCATCATCAGCACGAGTCGCTTGCCGTGATGCTTCATACGGTGTCCTTCAACAGGTTCTGATACACCATGTTAGTCAGGTACAGACGTTCCTGCTCACTCAGGCTGTGAAACTCGACCCCGGTAACGACGATTTCTGGTCTGCTCTCGTCCTGCTGCACAGCCCGTATCCGACCGCGCAGGGTCAGATACACATCGAGGCCGGCCGGATTGATACGAAAAGACATCCTGATTTCTTCGTCCTTGCGCGCGACCACCCGGCTGGAGAACATCCGCGCGCCGCCGACGCTGATATCGACGATTCGAGCCGACCCCGGGCCGGCAGGTGATACCACCGAGGCAACCAGGTCAACCGGGACCCTGGCGGAGCTGCGAATGCGCATGGACTGGACAGTTTCAGGATAGGCCAGATGCAGATAGGGAAACGGAGTCAGCTGCGATTTGAGCACACGGGTGCGATAGGCCACTGCATCCTTGCCGACAAAACCTCTGACCAGAAACTGCTGGCCTTCCCTGATGAACACCAGCCGGCCCTGAAGCATGGGCGCAGTGACCATCAGGCTGACCGGAGCATGGTAGCCGATCATGCGAACCTGGTAACGCTCGGTGCTGTTGCCATGCAGGCTCTGCAATTGCACATGGTCGCCCGGTGCGAGCTGAACCTGGGCGAGGCTGCAGGTATGGATCTCAGGCGCAGGCGGTTCGGGTTCAGGTTCCGGCTCGGGCTTCTCTGGTTCGGCGTCCCCGGGTACGCAACGGTACAGGCCGAGCTTTTGCAGCTGAGCCAGCAGCGCCGGGTTACCGATCACGCAGGACTGCTCGAACAGCACGGTCCCTTCCGCGTCGAGCAGATTCCATGGTAGCGGAACGTCGACAGCAACTTCGTCGTCCTTGAGCATTATCAGGGGCAAGCTTGCATCTCCGTTGGCCACGGTTCCCTCGAGCGCCTAATGTAACAGCCCATATGGCACTCTGATACTACGGAAAGTTCCCCGGCCGACGACCGGACAGCGATCTTTAGTCGCTGGACTTCGCCGGGCGTTTCCAGCTGTCGATATTGCGCTGACGAGCTCGGCCGACTGCCAGGGATCCGTCCGGAATATCCTGGGTGATAGTGGACCCTGCCCCGGTCACGGCACCGGCACCCACACGCACCGGGGCGACCAGCGCGGTGTTCGATCCGATGAACGCACCGTCTCCCATCTCGGTGACGAACTTGTTTACGCCGTCGTAATTACACGTGATCGTACCGGCTCCGACGTTCACATTCCGGCCTACCACCGCGTCGCCGACATAGGATAGGTGGTTCACCTTCGACCCCTCGCCGATATCAGCCTTCTTGGTTTCGACGAAGTTGCCGATACGCGCCTTGCGTTGCAGACGCGTTCCCGGACGCAAACGCGCATAGGGGCCGATATCGCACTCATTGCCCACTTCGGTGCCGTCTATGTGGCTGAACGCCTTGACCACGCTACCGGAGCGGATGATGCTGTCGCGAATGACGCAATGCGCGCCGATCTGGACCTGATCCTCGATCACCACCTCACCCTCGAGGATCACATTGATGTCGATGAACACGTCACGACCCACCTTGACGTCGCCGCGGACATCTAGCCGTGCCGGGTCCGCAAGGGTCGCGCCCTCTTCCATCAGACGCAAGGCCTGACGGCTCTGGTAACTACGCTCAAGTACAGCCAGTTGCTGGCGGTTGTTCGCGCCCATCACCTCCATCTCGTCAGCCGGCTGCGCCACCTCCACCGGAACCGATTGCGCGACCGCCATGGCGACCACGTCGGTCAGGTAATATTCGCCCTGCGCGTTGTTGCTGGACAGGCTGTTCAGCCAGTCCGCCGCCCGGCTGCCAGGCAGAGCCATGATGCCGGTGTTCACTTCGCTGACCAGACGTTGCTCTGCTGAGGCATCCTTCTGTTCGACGATAGCCTGCACCCGGCCAGCGGCATCTCGAATGATCCGCCCGTACCCGGTGGGGTCGAGCATGTCGACAGTCAGCAGTCCGAGCGCCTGCGCACCGGCCTGAGCGCTCAGCGCCTCGAGCGTGGCCACCTGCAGCAAAGGCACATCCCCGTAGAGCACCAGGATTTGGTTAGCCGTATCGATAGCCGGAAGAGCCTGAGCGACCGCATGACCGGTGCCAAGCTGCTCGGTTTGCATGACCCAGTTGATGTCTTCGGCTTCCAGGCTCTGCCTTACCAGCTCGGCGCCGTGCCCGATGACTACATGGATGCGCGTTGGCGACAATGCTCGCGCGCAGTCGATTACATGGCCAAGCATAGGCTTGCCGGCAACCGGGTGGAGAACCTTGGGAAGCGCCGAGCGCATGCGAGTGCCCTGGCCGGCGGCGAGGATGACAACGTGAAGATTCATAACTAGGAGGAGCCCGATCAGCGAACGAATGCACGGATGATAGCAAAGCTACGGGCTACCAAGGGACAGTGCGCTGTACCGGTTGACCGAAACGCTTAACGGAAAGGGAAACTCCGGACCCTTTGAACGCCGTAGTGCTCCTGAGCCTGTTGCTAGCTCATCCCGCCTTTTTCGACCTGATCAGCGACCGCCAGTTAGAGGCGAGTGAACAATCTCGCTGGCTACGCTTGTCTGCTGATTTCAAAGGGACCTCCCGAAAGCGATTCGAAAGGTGTAAACCTTGTTCAGGACGGGACAGGCGCAATAAAAAAGGCAGCCTGAGCTGCCTTTTCCATCACCGGTTGTTCAGCGCCGGTCCGCCGTATTTCTTGCGCAGTTCCTGCACGGTACGAAGCTGAGCAGCTGCTTCGGCCAGGCGGGCGGAAGCGGAGCCGTAATCGAACTCTGCTCCTTTTTCGCTGAGCGCGCGCTCGGCTGCCTGCTTGGCTTCTGCGGCCGCGGCCTCGTCGATGTCACCAGCACGGATGGCCGTGTCGGCAAGCACCTTGACCATGCCCGGCTGGACCTCAATGAAGCCGCCAGAGATGTAAAACACCTCTTCGCCGCCTTCCTGCTTGATGACCCGAACCGGACCGGGCTTGAGATCGGTAAGCAGCGGCGTGTGACCGGGCAGAATGCCCAGGTCACCCATATTGCCGTGCGCCACGACCATCTCGACCAGGCCGGAGAACAGCTCTTCTTCTGCGCTTACGATGTCGCAGTGCACTGTCATAGCCATATCATTGCCTCGGTTCAGCGCCCGTTGGAACGGGCGCGCCCATTACATTTTCTTCGCTTTCTCGATCGCTTCGTCAATGGTGCCGACCATGTAGAACGCCTGCTCTGGCAGGTGGTCGTAGTCACCCTTGAGGATACCGCTGAATGCGCGAATGGTGTCCTTGAGCGATACGTACTTGCCCGGTGCACCGGTGAACACTTCAGCAACGAAGAACGGCTGCGACAGATAGCGCTGAATCTTACGAGCGCGCGCTACCAGCTGCTTGTCTTCTTCGGACAGTTCATCCATACCCAGAATGGCGATGATGTCCTTCAGCTCCT